>JAHDFT010000012.1 GCA_020628015.1 Bacteroidota bacterium | reverse complement strand
AGAATTTATTGGGAATGGCGAAAATTCAGGATGCAGCGCAGTTGCAGGGTTTGTTAGGTTCTTCTAAGATTGCCAATACAGCACAATTGCAGAATTTATTGGGCATGTCGCAAATTACAGATGCGGCACAGTTACAAAACGTATTAAGTTCAGCTAAGATTCAGAATGCAACACAACTGGAAACACTACTTAATAGTGGTAAAGTAACTGATTTTTCAGAAGTCCTTAGATTCCTTAATATGCCTGCGGTACAAGACCTTGCTCATGTAGAAAAATTACTAGACTTCCCTGCTATGATTCGAGCAATTGAAGCAGACAATGCTTCAAAATTTAGAACAGTAGCTCAAAATTTACCAGAAAAAATGCTTATGAAATCTGCTCAATCTGGTGAAGGGACAGTAGCAATGACTAGCTTAGGTGATCCTCGATTACATCCAGGTGTTGTTAAAATGGAATTATCTTATACACCAAGATTCCCACTTGACCAAAAAATAATTATCCATTACTTTAGAGATACCATTTTAAATATTGATTTTGCCTTTAAATTTAAGGCACCTTAAAGTTTAAATACATCATTTTAAATAATGGTGTAACTATAAATAGCATATGATATAGTTACACCATTACTTTCAACTTCCACATAAAAATAATTCCTATTGAAAACCTATCCCCTCCAATGCTTCCAATTCCTAAATAACGAAATCTCCATCCAAGATTTTGAACAATATATCTATGAAGATGAGCAATTAGAATCCCTTATTGGCGCAGATCAATATATGGATTTACTGGCTTTTGATTTTACTCAAGAAAATGCCGTGAAACATTTAAAAGAATTGCTCAAAAAGACAATCAATATAACTGATTGGAATCAATGGCGAATCACCAATTTAATCGAGGCATTATTGAATGATCCTGACCATTATTACACACATCTACAAAAAATCGCTTCCTTATACTATAAAGAAGACATTCAAGAACTTAATTATTTTGGGGCTTTAGAAAGTGCAGTTGAAGATGTTTTACCTAATATGGATATTTATAGAGAACGAGTTGTAGCATATGCAGAAAAATTTTTGAATGAAATACAATAATTCCCCTTCCTTTGTTTAGCTTTGTTTCAGGTTTAAATAACTTTCATTAAACAATTCCAAATTTTTACTGTTATTCAAAGTGGAATATATATCGTGACTAGTTAAATTTATACTAGTCTAAAAAGGTATAAAATGGTAAAATTAAGATGCATAGTATAGTATTATAATTTACCATCAAATAAGTCATGTAAATTAAACTAATGAATAACAACAATCATCAGAATGGACATCATCTACATTCCATTCCACTAAAAAAAAATGGACAATCGAAGCAAGAGGAAATAACTAAGTTATTTGAGGAAATGGGGGAGCAACATATATTAACATCCATCAATACACCACTCCGACCAGATGCTTTTGATTTATCAGATGATGAAAAAGTAAAGGCAATTGAAAAACATTTCAAAGCGATTATGGATATATTAGGCTTAGATCTAACAGATGATAGCCTTAAAGGTACACCACATAGAGTTGCTAAAATGTATGTCAAAGAAATTTTTGCAGGCTTGAATCCTAATAATAAACCTAGTGTAACGCTTTTTGACAATAAGTATCAATATGATGAAATGTTAGTGGAACGAGACATTACCTTCCACTCTAATTGCGAGCATCACTTTGTGCCAATTATTGGTAAAGCACATGTAGCTTATATTCCTAATAAAAAAGTCATTGGATTATCTAAGATCAACCGCTTAGTTCAATATTTTGCCAAACGTCCACAAGTACAAGAGCGTTTAACCATGCAAATTGCACAGGATCTCAAAAAAACATTAGAAACAGAAGATGTAGCTGTTTTACTAGAAGCAGATCATGCTTGTGTCATTACTCGTGGGGTCAATGATGTGAATTCAAGCACAGTAACATCTAAATTTTATGGCAAATTTGAAGACCCTAACTATCGTAAAATGTTTTTGCAATTAATCAAACGATAATTAGTTAAGGAACAGTAAAAAAATAACTTGTCATTTTGATGGATAAATTTGTAAACTTATTTTTCACTTGTTCCTAATCATTCAATTTGTTATCTTTTTTTCTACTTGGTTGTATTGATTTATCAAAGTAAAAAACGTTTATCTGTCAGCACCCATAAAATCAGTACAACCAACAATTAGCCTATTAAGTTTAACTCATAAACTCGACCTAATCTTACTTTCCAATTCTCTTTCCAGTCATCAAAGTTCAAAGACCACAAAAACAATATCCCCTTTACTTTTTCTAATAAATTATCTTGCGTCTAATCTCAAACAACTGTCAACTTAATCCCGTTCATTAAAGACTAGAATCATTATATTACCTTAGTAGTAAGTAAAAAATAAGTTCCCGATTTTGATTAGGTAAATTTATTGCTAAACAAGGCAAAAAACGTAGGCGATGCAAGCATCGGCGAGGCTTTTTGACGAAGTGTAACGATAAATTTATCCATCAAAATGAGGAAGATATTTTTTTACTGTTACTTAGCTGCCAAATTTTAGTTAAATTTGTATCATTAAAAGATGGCTAGAATAGCTGTGTTTATATCTATTATAATAAATGCTCTAAAATTTTATTTTGAGAAGTCCTTTCCATTTCCTATATCTGTTTCTATATAGTTGTATAATGCTACTTTGTTTGGATACACAAGAAGCACAAGCAACTAGTTCCAATCTAAGTATTACAGATAGTTTACAAGCTATTCGACTGGAAAGGAAATTAGACTCTTTTATGTATGTCAATATGCTGGATAGTGCTTTGACTTATACTGCTCTAGCCCGTCAAATTTATGTCGAAAGTCAAGCTTGGCAAAAAGCTATGTCCTTACAGAATAGAGTGGCTAAAAGAGCAACAAGAAAAGAACGTTTAGACCAAGCTCTTGAACTATTACTCAATGCAAGAGATATAGGTAGAAAACACTACTATCCTAATGAGGATGTACTGAAAAAGATAGATAAGAAGAAACCGCATCCTCCATTATTACTATTAGCCGATATTTACAATAATATCTCTAGAGTTTATTTTAAAAAAGGTAATTACGATCTTGCTGCTCGATTTTTATCTAAAACATTGGTGATTAAAGAGCATTTACTAGGAAAAAATAGCGAAGAAGTAGGGCTTGTCTTTTTTGAATTTGGAAGTATTCATTACTTTATGGATAACTTCAAAAAAGCTTTAGTATACAATCAAAAGGGCTTAAATATACAATTACAAAATTACTACGAAGATCACACCCGCTTGATTAAGACCTATAAAAATATTGCCAATATTTATACTCGTTTGGATGATAAAGAGAATGCACTTAAATATTATCAAAAAACACGTGATATTCTTGAAAAAAATGGTGGGATCAGACTTGTGGAATTACACTCTGCCTATACCAATATTGCCTTAACCTATGAAAAATTAGCACGTTATGATGAAGCGATTGCTTCTTCTCTCAAAGCACTAGACTTATTGGCGAAAGTTTATGAACGCCAACATCCAGACTTTGCTAATAATTACCTCAATATTGGTAATATCTATTTGCAAAGACAACTCTTTGATAGTACCGAGTTATATTATAATAAGGCTTTGGAGTGTAAACAATTCAAATATCCTAACAATCATCCAGAAGTCATGGATGTCTATTTGCGTCTGGGTAATTTATCGAAAAAGAAAAAGGATTACCAAGAGGCATTGAGTCGTTATGATGAAGTGATTAAGGCTTTAACAGGAGATTCAGAAAGAGCCAATATGGGAGAAACAGTCTCGTTAACCAAAGTGAGTTCCTATGTACACCTCCTAGAAGCTTTTAATGCTAAAGCGCAAGTCTTACAACAGATTTTTGAGGAAACAAATGAATGGGAAAATGTGGTTAAAGCCTTAGATACTTATCAAGAAGCGGCCAGCCTTATTGATACGATCCACGTCATTAGTCGAGCGCATCTTTTTAAAGAGCTTCCTGAAGGTATTTTTGAGGAGACTTATTATAAAGGGGTACAACTAGCCTTTCAACTATATGAGAATGTAAAAAGTGAAGAAGAAAAGAAAAAATGTGTGATGATCGCTTTTGGCTTAGTGGAAAAAAGCCGTAAAAGCAAGCTCATTGATGCCATCAATAGCATTAATTTGAGGCATTTTCACAATATTTCTGATTCTTTAGTCAATGCTTATAATACCATCAATACAGATATTGGTTATAATAAGGCACAATTATTAAAGGCTGATCCGCAACGCCTCAAAAAGGTAAGCACTAAATTGACCGAACTTAGTCAACAGAAAAAAAACCTTCTGGATGAGATACAGCATAATTATCCAGATTATTATAACCTACGTTATGATTTTTCTATAGCCAATATCAATGAGGTTTCTGCACTTTTACAAAATGATTTGCCTAATACTGCCATCATAGAGTTTTTTACTAATGACACACTAGGCTTTGTATTTACCCTAACCGCTAAAGGAGTGTATATGGATCGTTTTGAAATTCATGAAGAATTAGAAACGAACTACCTCAATTTCATGGATTTTATTTCCAATAAGGAAGAGACCATTAGTAAAGATATGGGCGGTTATCGCATTTACAGAAATAATGTATACAAGCTTTTTGAAGCATTATTAAAAAAACCATTAAGTTGTATCGAAAAAGATGTTACCGATTTGCTCATTATTCCTGACGGTAAATTTACTTGTTTACCTTTTGAAGCCTTATCTACCAAAGACCTCACCCTTGAAGATCGAGTCTCCTATCAAAATATTCCCTACTTATTGAATGATTACCAGATATATTATGCCTATGGAGTGAGCTTTTTTATGGAAGATTTACAAAAGCAAAGAGAAACATCAGGGCAAATATATTGTGGTTGGAGTGTGCCTTATGAATACAATCAACTAGCGATTAACTTTGGTCAATCGGTCTTATCTCGTTTTAATAATAATGAAGAAGAGACGCTTCCTAAATCAAGGCAAGAAATTGGACAGACGAATGCAGTAATGAAAGGGGAAGTTTTTATAGAAAGTGATGCCAATGAAACGAATTTTAAGGAAACAGGAACAGGAGCTTTGGTCAACCACCTTGCTTTAAATTGCTTGGTGTCTAATCAAAAGCCAATGGATACCAAATTGCTTTTTGCTGTATCGAATAGCGATAAGGAGGATGATATTTTTAATATTTACGAATTGTACAATACACCAATGAAATCTAATCTGGCTGTATTGTCTGCTACTTTTCCGACCTCAGAAGAAGTTAATCAGGTGGATGGGTATCTTAATTTATCTCGTGCCTTTGCTTATGCAGGTACACCAAGTCTAATTACCACCCTCTGGCGATCAGAAGATGTAGCCCCAGAGATTATGGTCTATTTCTTTGATAAATTGAGTAAAGGTACACCTGTTGCGGAGTCCTTGCGTCATGCCAAACTTGAGATCATTAATCAAAGTAATCCTAGAAAGGCGCATCCTTATTTTTGGGCAGGAATGATTTCGGTGGGTAATCCTAAGCCTGTGGTCAATCAAATTGTCAGTTTACGTACTTGGTTGAGCTTGTTTGCAGGTATTTTGACCATTTTGATCATTATAGGTATGATTTATTGGTATTTTGTAGAGCGGACGAGTGAGGAGTAAATGAAATTTGTAGAGGAGTTAAACATTAAGGCATTAAGTAACAGTAAAAAAATAACTTTTTATTTTGATTGATAAATTTGCCCCTATACTTCGTTAAAAAGCCTCGCCAATGCCCTGCATTGCCTACGTTTTTTGCCTCGTCTAGTGGCAAATTTCCCTAATCAAAACTGTAAACTTATTTTTCACTTGTTCCTTTCACGAATTATTTCAAAAAAAAGACCGATTTCAATACAAATTATATTGAAATCGGTCTTTTTTTATTTATGGATTAAATTACTTCAAATCAAATTGGCTACTACCAGTAATCACCCCATTACTATATAATTCTGCTCGATACTTTCCTGCATCATATGCAGGACTCTCCCAATACATACAATAACTCTCCTCTTTACCTTTATAGCGAATCGTAGCTTTAGTAGTATATTTAATTTCTTTATCTTCATCTGCCAATTTAGCAATACCAGAACCTAGTGATTCATTATAAATCGTATTGCCACCAGGATTTAAAATACGCAGTAAAATTTCCTTATTTCCTTTAGGAGCCAAAGCATTTTTCTTTACATCAAAACACACCTTGATTTTATCTGTCTTCTTAGCTGCTTTACTCTCCAATTCCTTTCCATTTCGTTTGTATCGTACCGCACTTGCCGAAATATTATCCGTTTTCATAGCTCCAGCAATTTCCAGTTTCCGTTTCATTTCTGCATTTTGCTCTTCTACCACCTCTTTTTCTTTAATCACCTCTCTTTTCTCCTTAATCACCTCTTTCTTTTCTTCCGCCAATACTTTAATTTCTTCCTCCTTTTTCTCTATAACTTCCTCTTTTTGTTCCACTACCTCTTTTTTCTCTTCCTGTAATTGCTTGATGGCTACATTTTTCACCTCTACAACCTCTTCAATCTGATCTCTCAACTGTAGATTCTGCGCTTGAACTTCCTCACTATAAGTCTTTAATTGTTGTTGACCTGCCTCTAGTACCCGTTTTTCTTCTACCACTTTTGCTTTCTCCCGTTCGGTGACCAAATTCTTTCTTGCCAACTCATTAGATTGACCGATTAAAGTCTGTTTTTGGCTCACCAAGTCATCATTTTGTTTATCCAATTGGGATATTTCTGTTGCCAAGACCTGGTTTTGCTGCTGCAAATCAGCCAGCTGACTACGGTAAGAATCTAAATCGGTTTTCATGCTATTCACCAACTGCCTAGCTTTTTTCAATTCGCCAATGGTGGATTGATTACTTGCCAGCAATTTTTCTATCTCTAATTTTTTTTCTTCTATATCGCCTTTCATAACGGTTAAGGTACTGTCCAAATCAAAGTTTTCAGCACGAAATATCTCTAATTCATCAATAATTTCATCGTACTCCTTTTGAAGTTGACGTTTTTGATCCTCCAAAATAGCTGTCGATTCAACATGATCTTTTTCTACTAATTGTTTTTTATAGAAAAAGTAAAAATTAGAGGCTAATAAAAGCAACACCAAAGCAATAAAATATGGCGTTTTTGATTTAGAATTTGACTTCTTTTCCATAGAATTGGCAGTTTGTATATGAATCTACTAGTAATTATAGTAATGCAGTAAATTCAAATGCTTTTTTAAATGTTAAATAATGGCTCTAGACAAAGGCCTATTTAAAATAAATAGGTTGGCATTTTTTGTCTGAAACAAAAGTAGATTTAGATTGTATTGGTATCCACTCTTATTCCATTACTAAACGTATAATAACAAATATAGTAGCTATTATTCTATCTCTATCTATAAGGTAAAAATAATGCCATAAAGACATACAGGCTGAAAAACCTACAGTAACTATTAGGTAGGGCTTGTTGTAATTCTTATTGTTTTTATAAAAAATATCAATGTATTATTTTTTTTACTAAGTTAAGCATTTTTAAATAGAATAACTGGATTTAGATCAAATTATTATTAATACTAGATGAATTAACCTAGCTAGTAACGAGTGAAAAATAAGTTCCCCGATTTTGATTAGGGAAATTTGATCCTAGACAAGGCAAAAAACGTAGGCAATGCAGTGCCTTGGCGAGGCTTTTTAACGCAGTATAGGGTTAAATTTATCCATCAAAATGCGGAAATTATTTTTTGACTGTTACTTATAAAATAAAACATTCATTGAAAGCCTAAATACGATTAATCATAAGAAAAGATAAATACAATTTAGGCTCCTAAAGATAATAATAATTATGATTAGTCATAATATTTTAAAGATCATTTTTTAGGCTTGCCCAACAGAACAATCTACTCATTAGGTAGTTATGATATTGTGATAGAAGACTATTGGTGCTTATGAATATAAATCCTACTTTTACTGTCTCATTCTTCATAGAAAAAAACACCACATGAATCTTGATAATAACTTCTGGGATAATCGCTATCAAACTGAGGAAATTCAATGGGATATGGGAGCAGTTAGCCCACCACTAAAGACTTATTTCGATCAATTGGAGGATCAATCCCTAAAAATTTTAATTCCAGGTTGTGGTAATGCTTGGGAGGCAGAATACCTCTGGCAACATGGTTTTACTAACGTACACTTATTAGATTGGTCTGCAACGGCATTGTCAAACTTTCGTAAAAGATTAGCCTTGTTTCCTGAAGCTCAATTGATTGAAGGGGATTTTTTCCAACATAATGGGCAGTATGACCTCATTATTGAACAAACCTTTTTTTGTGCTTTGCCACCTAGTCAAAGAGCGAATTATGTAGAACAAGTCCATAAATTATTAAAACCAGAAGGAAAATTGGTAGGACTACTGTTTAATGTTCCCTTAAATACAGATCACCCTCCGTTTGGTGGTAAAAAAGAAGAATACTTGATTTATTTTCGCCCTTATTTTGATATTCTAGTCATGGAAGACTGTTATAATTCCGTCAAACCTAGAGCAGGAAGGGAGTTATTTATTAAGTTGCAAAAGAAGGTTTAGTTTACGATGTACTTAGTGATGATGAATTGTCCCCACTACAAACCCAGCCTTTGTTTCAATTTACTAGATAATGCTGTTTGGCCTTGTTCTTCTGCATAATTAATGATGAATTCAATGTATTGATTAAGATTATCATCATTCGCTTCCATGACCATCTGCATGGCAATCAGGTTATTTACAGATTCTTCCACCAATTTATTCGCTTTAGCTGGCTCTTTTAGTTGATAATACAATTCAATCATTTTATAACTATATTGATTATTAGCCACAATATTATTAGGAAAAGTTTGCTGACAATAATCCAATACCTCTAAGGCCTGTTTGGATTTATTGACTTTTAATAATTGATTGGCAAGGCTAATAAACATCCCTCGGTAATTGTAAATAATTCGTTTCTCATTGGTTTCTGCGATTAAAGGTTGAGATGCACAGGCACCATAGGTAAACTTTTTCATCAATTGGTCATACATAATGTCCTGATTCATTAAGCCTGCTCCGACTTTCTCTGCCGTTGTTGTCTGTTGGATGGGGAGCAGTTGATAAGCCATACCTTCCAATTGAAAATACGATTCCAATCCTAAAAAGCTAGAAGGATCAATGGAGACAGCTAGGTATATGGGGCGTTTAAATTGATTTTGTAGGATAATATCTAGCATCAGAAACTCGCTACGGTAAAGGAAATCATCTGGAAGTGTCCATTGCATAGGAGCTACCAATATTTTTTTATATTTTTTCAAGGTTCGTTTGCCCTTTTTATAGTCAATTGCCAAACTCAAATTTCTACTAGGAAAATAATGCAGGCTATCTTTCATCGGACTGATGTGATCTGCAGCAATGTGTTTTAACATTTCCTGTAAAGGCATAAAATCAGTATAAGTAGTATCTTCTTCCAGAACCACAATATTGCGTTGATCATGTGTTAATTTAGCCTTTGGAAATCGCTTAGAAAACAAATTTCTATTGATCACATCATCTTTGAGCATATCTAAATACCAATCCTTATTCAACAATTGTAAATTAATGACCAAGACATCAGTACGAAAGCCTTCCACTTCTTGTACATACCACAATGGATACGTATCATTATCACCTTGTGTAAATAAAATTGCATTGGGCGCACAAGTGGTCAAGTAGTTTTTGGCATAACTAATCATAAAAGGATCATACAAATTTTCTCGCAAAAACTCTTTGGCTAAAAAAGGCTCCTTAATAGAGCGCATCATCAACCAAGACGACAGGTGTTCATTAGATAATTTTGTCGAAATTTTTCCAATGGAGGTTTGATATTCTGGGTTTTGTTCTTGTAATTGGCGAAAAGTTTTGCAAGCCAATAGGAGGTTATTGTATGCCCCATCAATATTAGTCTGAGGAATTTTTTCATAAGCATACTCTTTGAATAATTCTCCTTCGGGTTGAAAACCATAGTGATTGCGAATAAAAGCAGCTCCATAATTAGAGTAAGCCCTTGCTAAAGCCTCTAGTTTTTGATCATTCAAGCTATCTTCATTAGAAAAAGCATCAATGACATCTTTAGACCAATTGGCATAACCATAATAATAGCAGCGATCATATAAATAAGCATTCAAAAAAGGATATTGCCTTCCCTGTGAACGATAAAAAGTTTTGGGATAATCTAATGCTAAGTAATCCTTCAACTGACTTGACCAGAACAATTCTTCTCTATACACCGTTTTGGTAGCATAATCTTGATCTACTACATACCAACCATCTGGTTTATGAGCAAAAACCAAGTCATACAAATCTTTGCCATCAAAATCATACTGTTCAAAAAATAAAATCGCAACTTCCTGATAAGTAGGAATATCTAATTTTTCTGTTGGCTCAGGCTGTTGTGCCAGCATAGTGGTAGCCCAACAGCAATGCAGAAAAAAAACGATTAAATGATATTTATTAAAAAACATATGCTCAACAGATTTCTTTTTTCATAAACTTACTATATGATAAGTATATAGTACTGCGTCCATTACAAATGAACAAATTAAATCTAACCCATATATATTGGGCTATTTTTATTCCATCACTAAAATTAAAATTGTAAAATACCTATTTCTAATCCATTACTTGACATAAAATTACTACTCAGAAATCATTTCAAGCAATTTTAGTTATAATTTCGGTTTTCTAAAATAAAATTAATAGGGACAATATTTAATCAAGTCAAAATGCTGCCAAAAAGACAAAATCCTTATATTATAATCCTGCAAATGCTAAAAATGACCTACCCTTGACATATTTTACTAGACTATACATTAGCTTGCATATGAAAATCAGCTACTTATGCTCCCTAATGCTGATATTATTTATCATCTACCATACCTTAATTTAAAAAATAATCACCAAATTAAGCACTTAACTAGTCATCAAATACAGTACAATTTAGCACCCCTTTTCGGATAAAAAAAAGAACTATTTCAACAACTACCATGAAATCCTAATGCAAATGCTAGTTCTAGGCTAAATGCTTGAAAAAACAGATATGTATTATGAATATCTTATTAGTGTAATACGAATATATAGTGTTATGCAATAAAATGACAATTTTCTTTGTCTGTATTTGTTCTACGTCAATTTATTTTATAATTTTATGAAGTGGTTTGAAGGCAAACTGTATAAAATGAAAATAAAATATCATATCCTACTAATTGCATTCTTTTGTTTCAATGTCTCTGGACTATTGGCACAATCTAATTCAGTTTCGATTAATTTCTATAATGAAATATTGAAAGTGAACTATGATAAAAGTGTGATTGTACCGCTAGGATCAGAGATTTCAGAAGAATCCTTTGAGAAATTTTACTATAATCTTAGTAATACTCAATACTATACTTTAGTGGGCAATTTACTACATCATAAGTCCAAACTAAATCTCAACGATTGGTTTTACTATAAGTTAATTATTAGCACAGTAGATAAGCTATTTACTAAAGAGTCTAATAATTATAAAACGCTGTTTAGTTGGTTTTTACTACATAAATCGGGTTATCGAGTACAAATCAATTATGTTGGGAATGAAGTAATGCTTTCTGTATTTTCCTTGGATAAGGTGTATGATATGCCTGTTAAACAGCATAAAGAAGGTTGGTTTGTGGACATTACCTTGTTTAATAATGTCACCAAATTAATCTCTATGCGCCCAACGTTTAAAATCAATGGAGATGGAAAAGCATTCTCTTTCAAACTCAAGCAATTGCCAAATTTGAAGAATGCTGATATAGTGAATAAAAAATTGTCTTTTGTTCATGAAAATCAACTACATACCATTGATGTGCAATTGAATAAAAGTTTGCTGTATTTGATGTATGGCTACCCTGAATTATCTATTAAGGAACATACACAGATTGAATTGTCTAGTACAGCTTATAATAGTTTAATTCCTTCTTTGAAGGCTTTAATCAAGGACAAACCAACCTATGAGGCGATTTCTATATTATTGAGCTTTACCCGACAAGCTATGCAATATCGTCCTGATGAGTTGGCTTATGAAATTCCTAATATCACCTTCTCAGCAGAAGAAACGTTATTTTATAAGTATTCTGATTGTGAAGATCGCTCCGTATTATTCTATTATCTAGTCAATCAATTATTGGAGGTAGATGTAATTCTAGTGGATTTTCCACAACATGCTTCTACTGCTGTTTTGTTTGATAAAGCTTATGGAGGCAAGCCAATTATACACAAAAACAAAAAATATTCTATATGTGATCCTACTGGACCAGGCAATCATTTGAAGCCAGGTGATTATCCAGAAGGTTTGTTGGGATTGAATTACAAAATCTTAGAATACTAAAACAATACAAAATCAAGTTAAATTGATTATATACTACCTACCCTCCACGAAACATTATTTACTTAATGTATAAAAGAGTGCCTACTTTATTTAGTAGGCATTTTTTTTTGAATCAAACAGAAGAGAATACCATCAGTCAAACAATTCTGGCCTTCGTTCTTTAGTCCGTTTCAAGGACTCATCCATTCGCCATTCTCTAATCTTGGCTTCATGACCAGAGCTTAGAACATCTGGTACTTTCCAACCCTTATACTCAACAGGTCGAGTATAGACTGGTGGGGCAATGAGTTGATCCTGAAAGGAATCCTCCAAAGCCGATGTTTCATTATTCAAGACACCAGGAATCAAGCGACCAATACTGTCCACAATCACCGCTGCTGCTAGTTCTCCACCAGAAAGCACATAATTCCCTATAGAAATTTCCTTTGTAATCAAATGTATGCGTACTCGTTCATCTACGCCTTTATAATGTCCACACAAAACAATAATATTATTCAACAAAGATAAACGATTGGCCATAGATTGGTCAAGTAAATCCCCATCTGGACTTGTATAAATCACCTCATCATAATCTCGCTTTGCTTTTAAAGCACTAATACAATTATCTATCGGTTCTACCATTAAGACCATGCCAGCTCCTCCACCATATTGGTAATCATCTACTTGTCTGTAGTTATTGATGCCATATTCTCGCAGATTGTGTAAATGTACTTCCAACAAGCCCTTATCCTTAGCTCTTTGTAAAATAGAATGCTCGAAAGGACTTCTGATCAAATCAGGGACAACAGAAATGATGTCAATACGCATAAATAATGATTTTGCTTGTTACTTAGTGATGGAACTGCAATAAATTCGCCCATATTCTTTATTATTTGGCCTAATACTTCGTTATAAAAGTATTATATGCATTCCATGTATGCGCTATTTTTGCACCTTGTCTTAGACTAAATAATTGAAAGGCTATTTTGGCCGACTTTATTTCTAATCCATCACTTATTATTTCATAAAAACGCTTTTCTCTTGTCAAATATCCAGTAAACCCTCCGCTACTTCCATTACCAGCACTTGATTGGTTTCATCCAATTCAATAATCAATGCCTCATTAAGTGGAATCAATACTTCTCGTCCTTGATAGTTGACCTCTACCAATTCATGTCCAGGTAGTAAAAGTACATCTTTAATGGAACCAATCTTTTGAAGATCGGCATTTTTTAGCATAAAGCCTTTCAAAAATTCCCATTCATCTACTTCATCTGCTGCAATCAAATAGCCTTCAAATAAAGATTCTTCAAGAAAAGCAGCTTTTTGCTTGAAACGCATTGCAGCATTTCGGTCTTCTATACCTTCTAACTTTAAAATAGGTGGTTGTGCATTAATATTAACCGTTTCGACAAAATACGGTACTTTTGCGCCATTTTCAGCAATATACAAGTGTGTAAACTCATTTTTGAGTAGCCATTCTAAAAAAAAAGCCTCAAAAGAGATTTTTACAGCTCCTTTGAGACCTTGTGGTTTTAGAATGGTTCCTATTTGAATTTGAACCATCTTTTTGATATTTTAAATTGAGGTAGGGTGGTTTACTTCACTTCTTTTCCACCATCTAATTCATCTTGCCACTTTTCCAATTCTGCCCACTTACCTTCAACAGCCATAGCAGCTTGTCTAGGCCAAGTAGTAGGATCATGGAAACCAAAGTTGCCTTCAGCCTCTGTTAATATCTTCTTCAAAGCATCAACAGAACTACCTGCTAATTCTGCCCAGCTATTCACACCTCCTGCTTTAAGTGCCTCCTCGATTTTAGGACCAACACCCTCTACAATTTTAAGGTCTGTAGGCTTTTTTCCTTTACCAATACCTGTTGCTGGTGGAGTCTCTTCTTCTGCTACATCAGAAACAGCATCTTTAATGCTTTCTGCTTTTGCTGTAGCTTGAGCTGCAAGAGCTTGCACCTGTTCTAATAAGCTTTTGGTATCATCTCCTCCTGCTTCTGCCTTTGCTTTAGGAGCCTCAGCTTTCGCTGATTTTTCCTCGTTCATCGCTGGCTTGCGAATAATCGCCCCTGAAGAAGCTTCTTCTTTCTCTAACCAATCAATAAGTGTCATTTTCAACTTAGACTGCTTAGATTTTTTTCTTACCCACTCGTCAAATTTTTGATCTGCTACATCTTGGCTGATCGCACCTTTAGCAACACCTCTTAATAAGTGCTTACGGTACAATATACCTGTTTTAGAAAGGATTGATTTTACCGTCTGTGTAGGTTGAGCACCACACTTGATCCAGTACAATACTCGATCTGTGTTAATGCTTACTTCTGCAGGATCTTGGATAGGATTATAAAAACCCAATCTTTCAATAAAACGTCCATCTCTTTTTGAGCGAGCATCTGCCGCTACAATGTGGTAGAAAGGTCTTTTTTTACGTCCCTTTCTCTGTAATCTAATTTTAACTGCCATTATCTGATAGGATTATGGTTAATAAAGCCCGCCAAACCTGATCAACAAGTAGCGAGGATTTCGGTCGGCAAAGATAGGGAATTTTGGTGAGCTAGTAAAAAGAAATGGGCATTTTATTAGAATATGTAAAGTATTCTAATGAAATGCCCACCATTTGGTGTATATAAACTAGTATAGCTTATTACTACTTATCCCTTTCCTAAGAAATTGCCTTCCAGATCAAATAGTAACTTAATATTGCTATTCAATCGAATCATATATTTATCTTCCTCCAATTCTGCTTTTACAATTTTCTTATCTGGATAATTCTCTGCAATATAATCTAAGATTGCTTGGGGTAAATCTTCTATCGCTACATGATTCTTATCTTCATCTTCCACCTCTTCCTTAATCAAATTGCCTTCCTCATCAAAATACAGCTCGATTCCACCTGTTAATTTGATTTCATAACCGTTCTTCTCTTTCTCTGCCTTCACAAAATCCTTATCTGGATAATTTGCTGATATATAATCTAGTATGGATTGTGGCAAATCCTCGAAAGCAATATGGTCTTCCTCCTCATTTTCTATCTCTTCCTTAATCAAATTGCCTTCCTCATCAAAATACAGCTCGATTCCACCTGTTAATTTGATTTCATAACCGTTCTTCTCTTTCTCTGCCTTCACAAAATCCTTATCTGGATAATTTGCTGATATATAATCTAGTATGGATTGTGGCAAATCCTCGAAAGCAATATGGTCTTCATCCCCACCTTTATCCTTTTCTTCAAGAAAATTACCTTCTCCATCAAAAAGCAACACAATACCTTTGGTTAATCTGATCTCAAAACCGCCTTCCTCTGCTTCTGCCTTTACAATCTTAGTATCTGGATAATTGGCACTAATATAGTCCACAATGGTTGCAGGCAGATCCTCTAAGGATAAATGCGAATTTCCATATTCCCCAGCTTTTTTCACCTCCAACAAATTCCCTGCTTCATCGAAGGTCAATTTCGTTCCATCTTCCAATTTTACCTCAAATCCTTCCTTTTCTTTTTCTGCTTTGATCACAAAAATATCTGGATATTGCTCGTTCAAATAGTCTAAAATAGCTTGTGGTAAGTCCTCTAAATTTAATTCATCATCTTCCTTGTCTTCTGTTTCTTCTTCCTCGTCAATAATCTCCAAAGGATTACCATTCACATCATAATAAAGAACGACTCGCTTGCTTCCTTGCTTTTTCAATTTAACTTGAAAATATTCCTGCCCCATTTCATCTATACAAGCTTTGATTTTGAATAATTCATAATCTGGATAATCAGCAGCTAATTTTTCTGTAATAACTGTTGGTAATGCATCTTTAGAAAGATTATTGTCACAAGAGACATCTACAGTTACGCCACCTACAGTTTTGAAACTAAATAAAATTAATTCTAGCCCTTCCTCATTATTGAGGTTATTGTCTTGATTTTGTTCCACTACATCGTCTACTATATTCTCTTTTTCACAAGCAGTAAAAAGAAATAGACTAATGACAAGAGTGGACAATATTTTTTTATAGTGCATATGCTTTTTTTTATAAGAAAAAAGATCAAATCATATATTGCTATATAATTTATTGGAGAGGCATTAATGATTCAAAGATAATAAAAAAAAATAGGTCAATTCAAAATTTATTTACTTTTACATACAATCTGTCACTTTTATTGTCTTCATCTAAACATTAATTACAATACATCCTGTATGGTTACCTAAAATAATCCATCACTAATCTGTTGAAATATATTTTTCTAATTAAAATTTGAAGAATTAAGAGAAAAAAGATAAGTTTAAACAATATAAATAGAGTGCATGACATATTGGGGGATTTCTCATGCAATTCGGTAGCGTGCGACCCTGCTAGGGTCGAGATATTAGGGAGACTTTTATTTTCTAACGTACTGTGACCACTATGTGGTCATTAAGAAAAATAGCTAACATACCCCAATCTCAAAGGATGTAAGTATAAGACCTTCATAATAAGGATTACACCTTCCCCCCAATATGTCATGCACTCATATAAATACAACTTATCCCAAACCATACTGGTATGAACCAACACCGTCATTTTATGCTTCATAAACCTTTTGGTTATCTATCACAATTCGTCAATAATCAAAATAGACGGAGAAATAAAAAGCTGCTAGGTGAACTCTATCATTTCCCAGCAGGAACGATGTCTATTGGTCGCCTAGACGAACATTCAGAAGGATTATTGTTGTTGACAACTGATGGTAAGGTAAGTGAGCAAATTCGGAGTAAGCATGTGGAGAAGGAATATTATGTTCAATTAGACGGTGAAATTACAGCCGAAGCCATTCAGCAATTAAGTAATGGTGTAGAGATTAGTCTAGGAAAAGGAAAAAAATATAAAACCTTGCCTTGTCAAGTTACTCGTTTAGATTCAGCTCCCGATGTTCAAACCCGAACTAAAAAGATTAGAGCTGCTAGACATGGCCCTACAAGTTGGATCGCTATAACAATAGTAGAAGGGAAGTTTAGACAAGTCCGCAAAATGAGTGCCGCAGTAGGTTTTCCTACATTAAGATTGATTCGGGTTCGTATTGGATCTATTGTTTTAAATGACTTGCCTGCAGGGAAGGTTATTGAGGTAGATGATCTCTATAAAGCTTATAAAACGTAGAAAAATCAAATTCCTCCATTCACCAATTGCAACTATTTTTGCTTATTTGGCCTATATCTAATAAATTAGAAACGAGAAACTTAAACACTTTTGTTTCTGCCCAATATACATTTTTTATAGTTGATTCATTGGCAATTTTATTGTATATTTAATTCTAATCACCTAATCCTTTAATACTTTCATTATGATTTTAAAATTTCATCCTACTTACTACGATATTCTATCTAAAAATAATTTAATTTGGGTAGGTATATTCACTTGTTTCTTGTCTTTAGGACTAGATTATTACCTACTTGAACATTATCAATTGGTATGGACAAGTGGGCATATAAGTCAAATATCCGCTGCTATTATTTTATCCACAATTATTAAAGTTGTAGGTCTTCTCCTTATCCGGTTCCATTATAATGTTGACATCTTAGAACTTCAGGAAAACCGTTTATTGATTAAAAGTAAATCCAACCGTATCAAAAACACTATTTACTTAAAAGACATTATTTGTTGGTCAGAATTTGCTTATGAATTTACTCCTGAAGATCCTTTAGAGTCTACCATCCCCTTCTGGAAACTTACCCTTTATACTAATGAGATGAATTACGAAATTAACTCATTAAGTCACTCCAATTATGACACTTTGAGAACTCACTTAACAGCCAATAAACCCATCAATATGCAAGCCCAAATCCTTGAGGAAGAACATCCCAAACAACTTCTATTTGGTCAAATCATATCTGTTCCTATATGCTTTTTTGGTTTGTTATTTTATGCTCATCTTCATTTAATGGAGATGGATTTAATCTTAATCATAGGTGCTTTAGTATTAAGTCTTTTTGCACCTTTTATTTTGAAGGTAGTGTATTAGTTAGAGGTAGGGAAGTATATCTTAGGCTATTTTATGAAGTCGTATTAATCCTAAGAGAGTAGGATTGAATCATTCACAAAAGTAACTTATATTTGTTATGCGAATTAAGGGCTAAATAAACTTGGGTGTTGAAAATCAGTAACTTAGCATTTTATATGATTACAGTTCAGTCTAAAATGTATTATAAACTACTGATTATCACAGTAGAAATTTAACCCTTAATTCGCATTTGTTATATCAAATTGACAAAAAAGATCAAATGACTATCGAAATTTCAGATACCATATTAGAAAAAGCTGGACTTTCAAAAGCAGAACTAAAACTTGAATTAGCGATATACTTATTCAAAGAAAATAAGGTATCTATTGGGCAAGCAAGTGTTATAGCAGGACTTCATAAAATTATGTTTCAAAAAGAATTAGCAAAAAGAAAAATTCTTATTCATTATAGTATTGAAGATTTAGAAAATGATCTAATAAATATAAAAAAAATATAACAAGGTGATAATAGTTAGTGACACTTCTCCTATTATATCAATCCTTCACCAATTTAAAATACTTAGGACTACTCTGATTATATACCGCCGCTAAATAAGTACCAGCAGGCAAGTCCTGCCACTTTTTAAAGGTAAAAGCATAATTCTTATTTTGCACGACAAAACCTTCCTGCTCTTCTAGGACTTGACCACTCAAATCCATTAATTCCATTTTAATGCGTTCGCTAGTGGAGGAGACGTAGTAAATCATTTGATCAGCGAGGGAGTGATCGAAGTTGAAGGCAACATTTTCTTGGTCAATATTTTGGTTAATGGGAATATTGTCTTCGATTAATTTAGTGGCTTTGTAGAAATCGGCAATACCATAACCCATATATTCATCAGGCTCCTCATATTGCGTGGCTGCCTGCTCGATGACCTCCATAATTTCAAAATTGGTCTTGTCTCGATGACCTTGCCACAAACAAGTTGCCAAGCCAGCAATAAGTGGTGCAGAGTAGGAGGTGCCATTGCCACGAGTGATTTCATTGTAAATGCTAAAATAAGCGGTTCCAGTACCCAATCCAGAGACATTCGGCTTGACTCGCTCATCAAAGGTAGGACCTAGAGAACTAAAGGAAGAATAGTTGCGCTGTCCATCTACTGCACCGATAGAAAGGATATTAGGGGCATCTGCTGGTGGGGTGACATATTTCCAAGGCATATTCCCCTTATTACCAGCACTAGCAATGACCAAAATCCCCTTCTGTGCCGCAATATTAGCTGCCTGACTAATAAAAGCCGTTTTCCCATCCAAACTTTCATGGGAATAACTCATATCCTCATCATCATATAAAGCATAACCCAAAGAGGTATTGATAATATCCACCCCTGCGCTATCTGCAAATTCGGCAGCAGCAATCCAGTTGAATTCCTCTAAGGGCGTTTCACTTTTACCATCCTCTGTGCGGAATAGATAGTAATGGGCATCGGGTGCTGCTCCTACAAATACGCCAGGAAGATTACCACCCATAATGGAAAAGACATTCGTACCATGTGTACCGTGAGCATAAACATGATTATCGCCATCTACAAAGTCCCAAGTACCTACAATTTGTCCATTATCATGTAGTTTTCTAAAAACATCTAAGCGATCTACATTGATAAATCCTGCATCCATAATGGCCACTAACATTCCTTTACCTGTATAGCCTTTGGAATGTAAATAATGTCCATTAACCATATGAATTTGATGCATGGCTCGACCATAATAGCCATTCCAGCCATCGTCTTTTGGTTCCTTTTTATTGAGGTAAAAATGAGAGTAACTTTGATTGCGTTTACTATTTCTAGCAGCAATCGGCTGTACTTTTTTGACAAAAGGTAGGTTCTTAATTTTCCGTAGGGATTTGGCTTCTTCTAATTCTACGATGATGCCATTCATCCATTTGGTGGTATAAGATATTTTGGCTCCAAGTGCGAGTACTTCTTGGATGTAGCTTGCGGTAACTGGTAAGTCGTTTTCTGACAAAGGAATTTCGTAGCGTTTGCGTCGCTCTAAGGCTCTAATAGATAAGAAATCTTCAGGTTGATCTAATGTGTATTGAGAATTGCTTTTGTCGGTAAATTCAACGAAATGCATGGTGTGTTCCAGCTCTGCTTGTGCAGTATTAGGAATCGACAATAATAGATAAACAAATAGAACAACGAAAATGCTTACTTTATTCATGTTTTAGTGTTGTTGAACATATGTTGATAAACAAGCCAGTTTGACCAAGACTAGCAAACAAGATTAGACGATTTATTCTACTCCATACTCCAAAATGCTCATTTTCACCACATGACCCTTATCTGCTCTATCTGGCCAATTGTCTGTTTTGGTACTTTCAAAAGACCGCAAAATCCATTCCTCTTGATAAACCAAACCGACTCCCTTGGCGTAGATTTCTGTGCTAAACACTTTGTCTACAAGATTTTCCTTGTCTATATGTAATACTGTCAGCGTACTGTCAAAATTATGGCGGCCGATGGTTCTAGTGGCAGCAACTTGTTTATAGGTGTATTCCCAGTCGCTATAAACACCTCGATTGTAGTAATCTGACCATAGCTCTGTAGGGGTATCGGTATTGATATAATTATTTCCTTGCCAAGTGCGATCTTCAATCACAGGGAAAATCATTTTAATAAAACGCAATGCGCCATTGATCCGTTCAACCTTTTTTTCATCCTTGACGACATAAATCACTTCTGGCGCAATTTCGCTCCAATCTTTGGCAGATGCTTTAGGACGGATATAACGCATGAGTTTAGTGGCTTCTCGTCCTTCATTATCTATAAAGATTTCGGTAAAGACTTCCCTTACTTCGTGGCTACTGGTGCTTTTGGGATTTTCAAAGAAATTATTGTAAACTATAGAGTCTACTTGATATACTCGCCAAGCACCTGAGTCTGTAGGATAGTAGTTAAAACCATTGTCAATGGTAAAATCTTCGATTTCGTTTTGACATTGGCTAAAAAGGAATAGGCTAATAAAAAGAAATGAGATGAGTTTGCTTAGTTGGTACATAGTTTAGTGTAAGAATGTTAGATTGGAGAATAAGGAGTGTTCTGGAAATGGTGTCGCACCTACGGAGCTTTATTGCGTAGCTATAACCAATTTATTGTTGATACCTTTGAACACTTCCGAGAATATAAGTGATGGATTAGAAATAAATTAGACCAAAATATTCTGCTAATTATTTAGTCTAAGACAAGGCGCAAAAATAGAGCATACATGGAATGTACGTGATATTTTTGCAACGAAGTATTAGGCTAAATAATAAGGGATATGGCCTAATTTATTTCTGTTCCATCACTAAGCATGATTTCTTAGGAAAAATCAGCTTATAAGGTTCCATAATCTGTGATCTGCATTTTGATGACATGTCCTCGATCTGCATGGTCTGGCCAAGGATCATCCATAAAAGTATCATCAGCATTTAAAATCCATTCTTCTTTGTAAATAAGTCCTACGTCTTTAGCATAACTCTCTAAGCCATAGCGTCTATTGATTTTATCCTCATAATCTTCTTGCAGTATAGTAACGGTATTATCGAAAGTTAAATTACCCAAAGTTTGGGGATTTTCAATATTTTGATAACGATATTCCCAACCATCATAGGCTCCTAGCTCATATTCATTCAGCCAGCCTTTGCCTGCATTTTCTGTATTTAAATAGGTATTGCCTTCCCAAGTACGGTGTGTACTAATTGGGAAAACCATTTTGACAAAACGCTTTTCCCCTTCCATGCGTTCTGCTTGTTTCTCATCTTTTACCTGATACCAAACCGTAGGGTTAATTTCATTCCAGTTTTTGGTTTTGTCATAGCGAAAAAATCGACGTACTAACACGGCTGTTCTGCCTTCATTATCTGTAAATTCCTCTGTCAATTCTTCTCGTAGTTGAATGCTCACCTCTTTCCTCCCTCCTTCCACAAAAACGCTGTAAATGGTAGAATCTACTTGATATTCTGCCCAAGTACCTATTTTGTTCGGGAAATAATCAGAAGAATTTTCAATAAATGTCACCTCCTCAAAGGTCTCTTCACATGCAGAGAAGTGAAACAGACCGAAAATGATGCACAAGAAGGATAAAACGGAAAAATAATATTGTTTCTTCATGGTTTTTATTTTTTTCTTGAACAAGATGAGGAGGGTAGTAATTGCGTTGCATCTGTTCCTTACACAATACCTTACTAAACTCTCTTAATATGCCCTCCACCAATCACATCATTACCTTCATAGAAAACAGCAGATTGACCAGGTGTAATGGCATCCACACCAGTATGAAAATTAACAGAAACCTCTGTTTCACTATCTTGCTTGATATAAGCAAAGGCTCCTTCATGATGGGAACGGATTTGGGTAATCCCCTCGATTCCACCATATAAATCTGGATATTTGACCATATTGATATTATGCACCTTCATTTGTGTGCCTTTGAGGTCTTTTTCTTCGCCTAGGGTAATGATATTGGTAGACGGGTCAATATCGGTGACATAAACAGGCATACCCAAAGCAATGCCCAGCCCTTTTCTTTGACCAATGGTATAAAAAGGATAGCCTTTATGTTGGCCAACGACTTCCCCTTTTTGATTGACGAATTGTCCACCATCGACTTTTTCTGCTAGCCCATCTACTCGACGACTAAGGAAGCTGCGGTAATCATTGTCTGGGATAAAGCAGATTTCATAACTCTCTGCTTTTTTTGCCAATTCATGATAGCCCCAATCCTCCGCCATTTTGCGGATGTCTCGCTTGTGATAACCACCAACAGGAAAAATCGTTCTTGCTAGATTTTTTTGTTCTAAGCCCCATAAAACATAGGATTGATCTTTGTGACGATCTTTACCTCTCGACACTACATAACGACCACTATCAGCATCTTGACGTACTTCGGCATAATGCCCTGTCGCAATAAATTCACAATCCAAAGCATCGGCACGCTTCAACAAAGCTGCCCATTTGATATGGGTATTGCACATAATGCATGGATTTGGTGTGCGTCCTGCAAGGTATTCGTCTACGAAATTATCAATCACCCAGTCACCAAATTCCTCACGAATGTCGATGATGAAGTGATGGAAGCCCATATCTACGGCAATGGCACGAGCGTCATTGATGGAATCCAAGCTACAGCATCCTGTCTCCTTCTTACTTCCACCAGAGGTCGCATAGTCCCATGTTTTCATGGTAATACCGATGACTTCATAACCTTGTTGATGCAGCATTACTGCTGTTACTGTACTGTCTATGCCGCCACTCATGGCAACAAGTACTCTTCCATTCTTGCTCATGATTGTTAATTTTAAGGAGTAAGTAACAGTCAAAAAATAATTTCCTCATTTTGATGGATAAATTTACCCTTATACTGCGTTAAAAAGCCTTGACAATGCCCTGCATTGCCTACGTTTTTTGCCTTGTCTAGGGTCAAATTTCCCTAATCAAAATCGGGGAACTTATTTTTCACTCGTTACTAAGAGGGTTTTATCGCTTGGTCTTAACGCCTGCTGTCATTCGACTCTCCATTTCCCCTTGATCATTTCTAAAAATAAATAAAGCATCCAAATTGGCTTCATTCTTAACAAATTGTTCTGCTTTTTCTAATCCCATCACCATACAAGCTGTTGCATAAGCATCTGCTTCGAGGCAAGTAGGGGCAAAAATACTCACACTCAATAGATTGGATTGCTCACTATAGCCTGTTTTGGGATTGATGGTATGGGCATATTTAACGCCATCTTTTGTATAATAATTGCGGTAATTGCCAGAAGTTGCAATGGCTCTATTATTTAGGAAAACGGCATGTTCTAGTTTTCGGACATTTTTTTGCTGGAATTCAGGACGGTCAATGCCAACTGTCCAAATGTCTTGACGATTATTCCTGCCTTTTGCCACCAATTCACCACCTATATCTACTAGAAAATTTTCGATGCCTTTTTGTTTCAAAAAATCAGCGATTAAATCTACTCCATAACCTTTAGCAATAGCACTAAAGTCCAATTCTGCCCCTTGAATCTTTTTTAATACAACAGATTGAGAACCAAAGTTCCGAAGGATAAACTGATTCAGACCAACTAATTTTAATAATTGCTTGACTTCATCCTCACTTAGCCCTTTTTTAGATTTGTCATAACCAAAGCCCCAACCATTGACCAGTGGCATTACAGTTGGGTCAAAGGCTCCATCTGTTTTTTGATGAACGGTAATGCTGTGATTCAAGACTCGTATAAAGGTAGAATCAACAGTCACCTCCTCTCCAACAGGAGCTTTATTGAGCTTGGAAATAACGGAATTGGGAATATAAGTAGAAAGTGATTGATTGAAGTCGGCTAGTAATTGATCGATTTCTTTTTGAAAATTGCGTTCTTGTTCATCTATATAAGTAATGGCATAATAAGTCCCCATTGTTGAGCCTAGAAATTTGACTGTGGGTAATTGCTTAGTAGCACCATCATCAATAATAACAATATCTGGATTTGATGTAGTAGTAGAGGATTTTTCTTGATTTTGACAAGCAAGGAAACACAGTCCAATGGAGAGGAGGAAAAGATAGGGAGTGGCTTTGTGAAGGAGTTGGCTCATGGTATGTAGGTCATTGGTGGTTGGTGTAAACAGAGATTGTAATGGAGGATAAATGGTATTATACCACTTTTATCCTCCATTAGGATAATCTAGCTTGGTTTTTTGAACAAATCTAATTTTTGTCCAAATTGTTTGGCGAAGGCTTTCATTTCTTCACTCATTTCTTGAT
>JAHDFT010000011.1 GCA_020628015.1 Bacteroidota bacterium | reverse complement strand
GACTTGTTTCATTTTTTCCAAAAAACTTTCCACGGGATTTGTCAGAGAACCAAAACTAGGCTAGTAAATGGAAATCCAGTTATTTATCTATTAATGATAAAAACAAAAGAAGGGGAAAAAACGATGCAATTGATTAAAGAGTAACATTTACTGCCAATTATATCTACTATATAAAATCACATTATAATAGAGGAAAATACAAAATTACTTTTCCACTATTGTTTAATATCGTATATTTATACCATTCATTTTCTTTCTTTTAAAAACCCCTCCAAATTCACGCATAAATCCCAGCCCGAAAAAACCACAACAAACTAAAAAACAACTACTTGTACAATAAGAAAAAATCAATACTATATATTACCCCCTAAAAATGTAATAAAAAATTTCCTGTCTTTAGCCTAAATTTGAAGTGAATTCAATTAGGAACAAGTGAAAAATAAGTATACAAATTTTGGTTAGGGAAATTTAACACTAGACGAGGCAAAAAACGTAGGTAATGCAGGACATTAGCGAGGTTTTTTTAACGAAGTATAGGGTTAAATTTATCTACCAAAATGAAACAATTATTTTTTGACTGCTCCTCACACAAACACTATTAAAATATTTAACTATGAAGCTACAGAGAATCCATTGTTTAATTGTTTCCTCATTTATTATCGTCTTTCTATGTGCTGCATTTACTGTACAAGCACAAAAATTAACTACTCCTCCCATACATACTACTAGCCCTAATAATGGTAACGGAACACCTACAAACACTATCTGCGCTGCTACACTTCCTCCTAGCCCAATAGATCCTAATGACCCTTGTTATAAATGTCAAAGTTTTTTTGAATGGAATACAAGTGGAGGTGGATGTCGTGTTCCAATTATTGGCTTCCAAATAAGAGCCAACACCAATTTTAGCGATCATGGTTTATGGGAAACCTATAACCTACCTGTAACACAAACTTACTTCAATTTTCGTGATCTATTTCCACATCCAGGTGATGACCATGACCTAAGAACCATGCCTGATTATTATGCTTTTGTGACTATATCAAAAGTATTAGAGAATGGGCGTACAGTATTAATGGGTGCTTATCTTTTTCATGGAAGTGATGACACTTGTTTGGGTTTAGATGGTAGAGATATAGATGACAATGACGATTGTATTGATACAGGTGCAGCAATAGAAGTAATGGTAATCGACTTACAAGAAATGGATGAAACCACAGAAGAAACTTGTTTATTAAGTGCGACTATCTCATTTAATGATTTATCTGATTGTATAGACATAGGTAATAACAAAACTCCAATTAATCAAACTCACCATAACATCGCCTTCACAACAGCCCCCAATCCATTTAATCACAGTATTCAATTAGATTTTACCCTCCAAGAAGCTGGTTCAACTTCCCTCCATATATTCGACGCAAAAGGTCGAAAGATAACTACTATATTAAATAACACCCACAGACCAGCGGGCTGGAACAAGATCACTTATGAAGGAAGCCACTTGAAGCCTGGTATTTACTATAGTTTGCTAGAAGTAAATGGCAGTATTCAGGTAAAAAAGATTGTGAAACTATAAAATAATTATTCTAATAGGGTTACTTTTTCCTTTCTCATGCAACTATTAATTGTATGCTATGTGTAAAGTATTTGATCAATAGTTCTTTACTCATTAGCATAAAGGGAATATTTTTTCCTTGTGTGAATAGTTGTTCTTGATAATATACTACTTTGACATTTAGCTACTTCATTAATACACTAGTCAATGAAGAAGGGAGAAGTACGTAAAATGTATTACTATGAAACAATTAAAAAGCTATCATTTATCCTTTTTCTTTTTCTGTTTTTGTATACTCCAAACTCCAGTAATGGCACAATTTGGAGGTGGACCTTCTAAACCTGGAATATTCCCAGACCCGATAGGATCTTTTGATATTCATTCCACTTCTGATCCTATATGTGGTATAGTAGATCTAATTACAAATTGTGAATGTTTGACCACCATTGAATGGGGTACTAATACAGGTAATTGTGCTACTGCTCCAATTACAGGTTATCAGATAAGGTACATTTCTCAGCAAGGAACAAATAATGAATGGGTAATTGAAAATTTACCTTCCACAACAACCAAGATTGACTTTAAGGATATCCTTGCTAATACTCCATCTGAAAATGAACCAACTTTTATAAGCATTTATGCCACTCGTGATGAAGCAAAAAGCTCATTAATGTATTTTGTATATTATGATGGAGATAATGATGGCACCTGTAATCATGTTCCACTAAATCATCCAGGAAATGGAGATCCTAATTCTGAACCAGTTTGTCAACAGACACCACCAACAGGGGCAGATATTGAGGTAATGGTGATTGATTTACAAGATGTTGAAGAAGCTGGTGGTACCTGTAATAGTAGTGATTTGAGTATCATGGCTTTTGATGATTTAAGTGCCTGTATAGGATTAGGAAAAACCAACAATAAAACGGTAAAAAATTGGATGGCAACCAACCACCCCAATCCATTTACCACCTATAATATAGTAGAATTAAGTATCTCTAAAACGAGTCCAGTAAGTATCACGCTTTATGACATTCAAGGTAAACCCATAAACACCCTATTGCAAAACGAAATTATCGAAAAAGGCGAACATATCTTTACTCTTGATGGTAAAGACCTACCAATAGGAGTCTATTACTACGAAATAGTTATAGATGGAAGCAGTTCCATTCAGCGGATTCTTAAAATGTAAGCGAAAACAAGATAGTTCACATACAAAGCTCGTGATTTAGAATTTTATTGTAAACCCACAATAAAGTTTTTAACTCAAAACTCTTTTATCAATCAGGCACAGGCATTAATATATAATGCTTGTGCTTTTTTTTTGCATTATGTGATGGAACAAAAATAAACTCGGTCTTATCCAATACAAATAAAAAATATCCTAAAATCAATATAGTTACTTGACAATCTCAGAAACTAAGTTTAAATTTGCCCTTATTTAGAATTAGTCTAAATAAGAATAACTTATTTTCAAGTTTCAAATAAACAAAGATGAACAAATTCTGGATATACTGTTTCTACTTTGCTATTCTTTTCCTAAATAGCTGTAAAGAAGATCCACCCAAAATAGAAATTCCAACAACTTATAATTTTGAAAGAGATGGCTCTAGTACGGTTAGCTTTTCGGGACAAACCCAACGTCTAGGAATGTTATCAGAAATGGATGCTTATTTGAAAACAACACGCAATTTGGGCAATATCATAGCAGCCAATCAGCTAAAAGCGATGTTTGCCAATGCTGAAGGAAGTGGTTTTACTGGGGCTTATGAGGAGAGCAAGCAATTGAAGTCCAAATGCTTTTCAGCAGATACTGACTTCTTTGAGCAATGGATGGAGGCAGCTTCACTAGCAAGTGCAGCTAATATCAATGCAAGTCCAGGTGTGGCTGGTCATTTGAATGAGGAATATCCAGCGGCAGGTAGTACAGCAAGTGCGGGTTATTTGGTCAATGAAAATGGCATCGAATACCACCAAATTATTATCAAAGGTCTGATGGGGGCTGTACTTTATTATCAGGCAGCAGAAATTTACTTTGGTCAAGATCGTATGGGGGAATTGGGTAATGATGATCTTGTAGAAGGTAAAAATTACACCAATATGGAGCATTATTTTGATGAGGCATTCGGTTATTTTGGAGTCAGTACAGATTTTAGTGATGCGGTTACTTCTTCTTCAGAAGGGCAGTTTTGGGGTAAGTATTGTATTGAACGTCATGTGGACAATAGTTTAGCTTATGGCTATGCTGGCATTAATAGTGCAATCATGGAATCCTTCAAAAAGGGACGAGCTGCTGTGGTTGCGAAAGATTATACGATCAGAGATGAAGCCATAAAGGATGCCCTACATCAATGGGAAATCATTATTGCGGCTACGGCTGCTGATTACCTAGAAAGGTCTCTCAGTTCTAGTGGTGTTCCCATACATACGAAGCATCATTATTTATCTGAAAGCATTGGTTTTCTACTAGCTATAAAATATCATTTTGATGGTGGTAATTCTATTATTCCTCGTCTATCTGAACAAAGTAAAATTGAAGAGGCTCTAAGAATTATTGGTTTAGAGACCAGCTTATATGAAGTCTCTGATACAGATATTCAAAATACGATTGATCTAATAGAAGCGGCTTTTCCTAATGGAGAAGTGAGGTAAGGGTACACGACAATTTCTATCACAAAAACAATGAAAATGACAAAATATACTGGCTTGCTCCTACTGTTCTTTTTATTTACGCAATGTGGAGAAAAAGGAGAAGATAATAATTGTGAATTTGATACACAGGTCATGATCACCCACTTTGTGGACAATACGATCATTCCCAACTATCAAGATTTTAATGAAAAAGTCAATCAATTAAATAATGCTGCACAGGAATTTACGAATAATCCCAATCAAGACAATCTAATGCAAGTTAGAACGGATTGGAAAAATGCGTATTTGGCTTATCAAAGTGTAGCTGCTTTTGAATTTGGGCCTGCTATAGATAATGGCTTTTCCTTTAAAGAACGGCTCAATACTTTTCCTGCTAATGCGCCTACAATTGACCTATTAATAACTGAAGGAAATACAGACATCAATGCACAATTTAAATCTTCTGTGGGTTTTCCAGCAATAGAATACCTATTGTTTGCGCCAACAGATGTTAATGAAGTACTAGCGGCTTTTACTACAGCAGATACAGGCAACAACCGCCTAGCTTATCTGACCGCTTTAACTGAAGATATATCAAGCAAATCGCAATTGGTTTATGATGCTTGGGTGAATGACTTTCGGAGTACTTTTATCAATAATACAGGCAGTACAGATGGTAGTGCGATGCATGTATTTATCAATGAATATCTGCGAGATTATGAATTATTGAAGAATTTTAAATTTAAAATTCCACTTGGCATTTTTAATGGTGGAAGTATCGAACCTGATAAGGCAGAAGGGCTGTATAGTGGTATTTCTATAGAACTAGCTACTGCTAATTTGACCAACCTAATTAATCTCTACAAAGGAGTAGGTGCCAATGGGCAGAATGGTGATGGTTTATACGATTATTTGGTTTGTTTGAAAGCTGGTGAGGAAGATGGGGAATTATTGGCGGATGCGATCCTAGATCAATTTGAGGTGATTCAAACACAATTGAATACTTTGAGTGACCCATTAACCGACCGCTTGAATGATCAAAAAGAGACAGTAGCCACCTTACATACCGAATTACAAAAAAATGTGCCGCTACTCAAAAGAGAAATGGTGGCTGCTTTCGGTATTAAGGTATCTTATCAGGATGCTGATGGGGATTAAGCTATGTTTTAGCTGCTTTTACAATGGCTTTTAGTCATTGTAAAAGCAAGTTTTCCATTCCCAGCCAATCGAAAATAGCCGCTTATGTTCTCCTTCCAGTCATATATCCAATCTTCTTTAAATTCCATTGCAAAAAACTATTTTTCAACAAATATTTCCCAACATATTCTCAGCATCTACCGCATTTTATTTAGTGGTATGATGCTATTAAGTATTATCCGTTTCTACTCCAAAGGCTGGATTGAGGAATTGTATATACAGCCCACTTTTTTCTTTACTTATGATGGTTTTCATTGGGTCAAGCCACTAGGAGAAAAAGGGATGTATGTGTTATTCTTTTTCATGGGATTAGCAGCTTTTTTTATGATGGTTGGTTTGTTTTATCGTTATGCCAGCCTAGCCTTTTTCCTCAGTTTCACCTATGTTGAACTCATTGATAAGAGCAATTACCTCAATCACTATTACTTTGTTAGTATTCTTGCTTTCCTATTTGTCCTAGTACCTGCCCATCGTTCTTTATCTATTGATGCATTAATTCGTCCTTCCTTACACCATACTCATATACCTAAATGGTTAATCGATGTCTTCAAATTGCAATTGTTTATTGTTTACTTCTATGCAGGATTGGCAAAAATCAATACGGATTGGTTATTACATGCCTTACCCCTCTCGATCTGGCTCCCTCCCCTAGCAGATGATGTTCCTATTATTGGTGGATTATTTCGTTATCATTGGATGCCTTATGTATTCAGTTGGGCAGGCATGTTGTATGACCTTAGTATTGCCTTTCTACTGCTCTATCGTCCAATGCGAAAATGGGCTTATTTAGCGGTCATTATTTTTCACCTACTCACCGCCCTACTCTTTCCCATTGGTATGTTTCCCTACATTATGATTATTTGTACGCTTATTTTTTTTAGTGAGGAATTTAATGAGTGGATCAATCAAAGACAGCCATATACCAAAGTTAATAAGCCTTCGATTGCTCCTATCTATTTAACTGCTTTAAAATGGATATTTGTTCTTCATTTTTGTATTCAAATACTGCTCCCTTTACGTAGTCATTTATATACAGGAAATGTGTTTTGGACAGAGCAGGGTTTTCGTTTTTCTTGGCGAGTGATGCTGATGGAAAAAGGAGGCGTTTGTGTATTTACGGTTAAAGATCCCTCCAATGGGCAGGAATGGGAGGTTTGGAATCGAGATTATCTTAGTCCGAACCAAATTCAGCAAATGTCTACCCAACCAGATATGATTGTACAATTTGCTCACTACATCCGTAAAGTTTATCAAGATAAAGGAATTGCGGAGCCATTGGTTTATGCGGATTGTATGGTGACATTAAATGGAAGGCGAAGTAAACCGTTTATAAAAGAAGGACTTGAATTGGGGCAATTTAAGGGAAGGGCTGCTGAAATTGTACGTCCACAATCAAAAAAAGCGAAGTGATCAAATAAAAAAACCGATTCGCTTCCACAACGAACCGGTATAACCCAAAACAAGATACCTGAGCATAAACATTCATTCATTTGATCAAAATCTAACTCATCTTATCTGTCTAATTATCATATTTATACTTATTTAACTACCATCATTTTACTCGTCGCTTGATGTCCATCAGCCGTTTCTAAGCTATAGAAATACATGCCTGCCTCCATTCCTGCTTCTGCATAAAAAGGGATATAGTGAGCACCTGCGCTCATTACTTGACTCTGCACAGGTTGAGCAATCACTTGTCCTAATAAATCATAAACTGTGATTGTTACTGCTGTTTCTGTTGGCAATTCAAATTCAATATTTGTATCTGAACTAAATGGATTTGGTGTATTTTGCAATCCTAAATCAAAGGAGATGATAGGTTCTGCAACAACTGTTTCTAATTCTGTTTTTCCTATATTATTTTCTGGTCTAAATTCTGGCTCACAACAAGGATAATAACTCACAATTTCACTTGTTAATTTAGCTCCTTCTTTAGCGTGAAAACCATCTGTGAAGGTGATGGATTTTGCTGATCTAAATAACATTTCTCCACGCTCATCAATGATAGAAGAACTACTCAAACTTTCTGTTGTTCTATAAATTCCTGGAAATTGCTTACTCCCATAAAAATCATCTTCTTGTGGAAAATCTTGGTCTATGGTTTGATTAATAGGCACATTACAATCATAAGGAGATCTAAAAGCCGCTTTATAGACCGCCTCAAAAACATTCAAACGACCTGAGCCTGCAAACTGTGCATAAGAGACATTGTAAGGATAGTAGTTGATATTGTCTGTTGTTGAGGTAATCATATTGTATACTTGTGGAGCTGGCAAACAGGGATTAATAGAACGAATCAAACCAGCAGTCCCAGCTACTTGTGGAGAAGAATAAGAGGTTCCATCTCCCCAGCCATAGCTTCCATTATTATAAGGAATACGAATCATAGAAGCAGGTGCAGTAAGATCTACCGCAGAATTAAGACTAAATGTTTTCTTTGGATTGTCTGGATCACAATAAGACTGCGTTTCTAACTCATCATTAAACCTAACCCCTGAAACACACAATACTTCATCAAAAGCAGCAGGATAACCATAATGCCCTAGTCCATAATTTCCAGCTGATCCGACAAAAACGACATCATGATTATAATATCCATCTAAAATCTCTTCTTCATAAGGACTATTACTACCTCCCATTAAAGAAGTATAGACAATAACATCAGCCCCATTTTCCACTAGCCAGTTGGCACTTCCACTAGAAGCACAACCATACATTAATCCACAATTATAACCTACAGAAACAATTCCTTGTGCATTATTCGTTTCAGCACCAGCCACACAAATAGTTTGTGTGGCATGAGAAACAGTATTAGGTGTATAATCTATGCCTTCTCCATAAATTGCCCCACAAATACCTGTTCCATCAGCAAAAGTAACAGTAGCAATATCATCAGTTGATAATTTATCATTCAATTCAGGATGACTAATATCTACATCAGCAATATCAATTAAACCGATTTTAATTCTAGGATCTCCTGTCGTAATATTCCAAGCCTGGCGAGCTTTAATGGTGTCTAAGTACCAGAAATTATCAAATACGGGACACTGACCTGGTGCGAAGTTACTTTCTGGCAAAGCTTCCCAATCATTTGGGGTATGACAAGCTTGTGGGATCATATCTCGAACAATTTTATAATAAGGACTGCCTTTTGTATTTTTTAATTCATCCATTAAGACTTTTTCATCACAACCTGCACAAGAGAGGAGATAAATTGCTCTTAAAGAGTCATTATCAGAATTAGGATATACAGGCAAGAAATTGTCTACTTGATTGCGTTTAAAAATCTCATTAATTCGGCTATTATCGGTTCGCCATTCCCAGCCATTTTGTGTTCTAGTTTGTTGGGCAATAGCATTCGGATCTTGTGTTCTAACATATAATCTACCTGGATAGTACTCTTCGACAGGTGCTTCAAAATTAGTGATTTGAGCGAATGTATTTAAAGTAGAAAGTAATAATACGCTATATAAAATACCTTTTAGTGTTTTATAAAGAAAATTCATGATTAAATGATTTTCTCCACATCTTTTGTTTGGCTCCATTTTTTTGGGTGATGAAAATGGGGCTGTAATCGTTCTTTATTTTTATTTAGTAACAGTCAAAAAATAAATAAGAAGCTTCCTAGTGGGTCAAGTCCTAAATCCTTGACAGTTTTTTTATTATTAAACTTGGCAGGTTGCTCCGATGGAGCTTTTTTCCTTGTTTTTGTTTTTTCTACAAACAGTCAGGCTCCTATGGAGCTATCGGTATTAGCTCCATAGGAGCCTAGCTGTTTGTAGAAAAATAAGCGACCGAAATATTTAAGCTCCATCGGAGCGACCTGTCAAGTTGGAAGTGAAAATATCAACAAAAAAACTGTCAAAGACTTAAAGCTTACATCACTAATGATCAATTTGGGTGTAAACTGAAGCTTCTAAAGAGCTAAAAAAATATCCTTTCTGTCATTAATTCATCTATTATCCAATGCTCCAGTACGCCAAAATTCGAGGTTAATCTTACTAATATTTAGAGAAATATATAGTTTTGGTTTAGTAGTTAAACAGCTAGAACTTTGGCGTAGCTTTCGCATATATTGGATAAGGAATAAAGAAATTAGCTAGTTTTCAATAATTCCTTAGTAGTAAGTAATGATTTGTCAATAACAATAAAGAACTGATAAAGACGTGGATGGGTGAAATAATTAGTTGTAATAAGAATTGTTCAAGGTTCTTTAGCCATTATTTTGATAAGGATAAAACTCAACTTACTAGAGTTTAAGATTACTAGTGTTTTTGGCTCAGTAGTTATAATTATCCTTTGTATTTTTGGTCAAAAGATCGAACAATCTTTGTTGTTGGTTCTGGAGTTCAGAGTCGGGTGAAATAATTAGTTGTTGGTTTGGAGTTCAGAGTCTGGGTGAAATAATTAGTTGTTGTTGGTTTGGAGTTCAGAGTCTGGGTGAAATAATTAGTTGTTGGTTTTGTTTTGCACTTAGTTATGTGAAGGTAATTCGTTGAAGGAATATACATCCATTCCTATTTCAACTTTTTACTTCACCAATAATTTATGTGTTTTGATGATTCCATTCGCCTTTAAGGTACAGAAATATACCCCAGATGTTAGATTGGAATTATCGAGTGGAATTTCACAAAGTCCTTTATTCAATCTTTGATTATCCAGTAATACTGCCACCTCATTGCCTAATAGATCATAAACTTTCAAAGAAACAGCACTTTTTTCCATAAGGGTAATACTGATTATGGTATTGGCTTCAAATGGGTTGGGATAATTAGTCAACTTAGGTTCCCTATCTTCGACAGTAGGGAAAATGTGTTCATAATTAGTTTTCGCTGGTAGTTCTACTTCCTCTTTGACTTCATCCGCTTCATCTACTGTAATGCCATCTCTTCGCAATCCGCCACAGCCATCAATAATCGCACAGAAAGTACTTCCATTTTGAGCGCAGAAGCCATGCATTAAACGAACACAACGATCAGCATCATAAACCACTTCTGCTCCTGATAATATGCTATTTACTGCTGTAATATTTCGATTGACCTCTAAATCTGCTATATTACCAGGTCCATAATCAGGAGAAACAATCACCAAATCTTCTGGACAAACCGTACCTTTAGCACAAACGACCGCTCTATGAGCATTGATTCGACCAGCTCCCAATTTGTCATTGTATTGGCTCAAGTTTTTATGATCAATATTATCGGCTGTATTGGTAATGCATTGTAACACTTCTTCTTTACTCAAATTAGGATTTACAGATAAAATAAGCCCACACAAACCTGATACTAATGGAGCCGCCATAGAACTTCCTGTCTTTTCGCCATATATGGCAATATTGGGAGGTCCAGGAACAGTACTATGAATATCAGTACCTGGCGCCATAACATCTACCCAATCACCATAAGTAGAACCACAATTGTAAATACTTCCATGTTGTTCTGCTGTACAGTAAGAAGCACACTTATCATTATCAAAAAAACTAGCTGCACATGGGTAAATACTTCTACCTGTACAGGTCGAAACATATATGGCATCATTTGTCCTAGTATTACCGACACTAAATACACCTTCATAAGCAGCAGGATAAACCTCACATTCTGATCCAAAATTACCTGCGGCAGCTACAATAATTACTCCTGACTCTACAGCTGATTCAAGTATCACTTCATCGGTTTCGCCAAGGTAGTTTCCGCCCCAAGAACAGTTAACAACATCTGCTCCGTTTGTTATTGCCCATTCAATGCCCTCATATCCAAAAGAAATCGATGTAAGTCTTCCATCATAACTCGTCTTAACAGGCATCAATCGTATACCAAAACCAATCGAAGCAATCCCTGTCCCATTATTGGTCTGTGCACCTGCAATTCCTGCGACATGTGTACCATGATCCATGGCTATGGTATCAGGTCTAGGATCATTATCATTTTCTGCAAGGTCAATTCCTTGTACGACTACATTTTTTAAGTCTCGATGGTCTATATCTATGGCATTATCCACAATGGCAACGACTATATTGGTATCTCCTCGTGCTACATTCCAAGCCTCATAAGCATCTATTACATCAAAAACATCATCTTGTAGACTTATCGACCCATCATTGGGGGTAAAAAAAGTTTGATGATTGGGTATTCGTTCTACATATTCTACTTCTGGTAATCGACTTAGTTCATCCATTACACTTTTAGTTGAACGATCATCTTTTAGGTGAATTCTAATGGTACGTTGTAGTTTTTCTGATTTAGAAAAATAAAAGCTGCGAAATGTCTTTTGCGTTTTGTACTTATTTAGTACGGATTTCATGGCTGGTAATCTGCTCCAATCTACATCCGAAGATTGTCTATTGTATCGAAAGCCAATATTATCCTTGATTTTTACATACAATGCACCTTTCTGATATAAGTCATCTTCTGTTGTTTGCAATTGTATCTGTGCAAATGTCCATTCGCCACTTAAAAGGGTAAATACTAACACTAGTAAAGTGTATGGGTGTAATTTTCTTTTCATTTTTTACAAATTTAAATATTGGGTAAATTGGGTAAATTTGAACGATTCCTAAGCTGGCTTTAAGTTCTAGCCTATTCAAAAGCTCGTTCACCTACATGACTCCTATCCTCGTTATTTTTCCCGTCCAAAATCTTTTTTTTTCACATTGGCTTTATGCTCAATCATAATTCACATCTATTAAACACTAAAAATCAATAAATTAAAAAGAAAATGTCATTTTCGTAATGTGCCACTTTTTTCTTAAAAAGTATTTTTTTCCCTATTTCAAACAAAATTTCTGTAATCCCGTAAACAATTAGTATAGATTCCTTATTTAGATTTAGTCTAAATTAGTATATTTGCAGTCCATCAGAAAAAAATGATATGAATCGCTTTTTGGTCTTCTGTTGTTTTACCTGTTTTGTGCTTCTTTTTGGGAACTTATCTATCAATGCTTCAAATGAGGTACATTCCTTATCTGGCATGGTTATCCGCAAGGACAATCAAAAGCCTATTGAGGGAGCTGATGTCTATATTGAAAGCATCAATTATGTTACCAAGACGGATGCACATGGGCATTATCACATCAATGGTATTGCTCCAGGAAAATACTTAGTACAATATTTCCAAGTAGATTTCAATCGAGTACTCAAAGAAATCGAAATAGGACAGAATAATGTAGAGATTAGTGTAGAACTCGAATTTTTAGATGTAGATTTAGATGAAGTGGTGATTGAAGCAGAACGAACGGATTTCCTAAGTTCTGGTCGATTGCGTTCGGTCGAAAATCATGCAATTTATGCAGCAAAGAAAAATGAGGTGATTGACTTGGATCGTATTGATGCGAATCTGGCAACAAATAATAGTCGTCAGATTTTTGCAAAGGTGGCTGGTTTGAATATTTGGGAGAGTGATGGAGCAGGTTTACAATTGGGAATCGGTGCTAGAGGATTGAGTCCGAATCGAACTTCTAATTTCAATACTCGCCAGAATGGTTATGATATAAGTGCAGATGCATTGGGTTATCCAGAGAGTTATTATACGCCTCCTACTGAAGCAGTTGAAAGGATTGAGGTGGTTAGAGGGGCTGCTTCTTTGCAATATGGGACGCAATTTGGTGGGATGGTGAATTTCCAAATGAAGCAAGGAACGACTAAAAAAATCGCAGAAGTTAACCTTCGGCAAACAGTAGGCTCTTTTGGTTTATTTAATTCTTTTAATAGTATAGGTGGCAGCAAAGGTAAGTGGCGATACTATAGTTTTTATCAGTATAAAAGGGGTGATGGCTGGCGACCTAATTCTGATTTTCAATTACATACAGGCTTTGCTTCGGTGAGTTATCAAGCCAATAAAAAATTACGCATTAGCGCAGATTACACGCATGAAAATTACCTCGCCCACCAACCTGGTGGTTTAACAGATCTAGAATTTGAGCAAAACCCTCGTCAATCCAATAGAGAACGGAACTGGTTTAAGGTCAACTGGAATCTAGCTTCCCTTTCTTTGGATTATCAATTTTCGACACAAACTTCCCTCAATATTCGGAATTTTGGTTTATTGGCTAGTAGACAAGCACTAGGTTTTCTGGGCTTAATTAGTCGGGTAGACCCTGTAAATAGTGTCAATGCAGCAGACTATCATAAGGAAAGAGACTTATTATATGGTCAATTTCGCAATTGGGGTAATGAAAGTCGCCTGACACATCAATATATGGCATTTTCACAGCCAGCGACTTTGCTAGTAGGTACTCGTTATTATCAAGGTTATACGACCAATCGACAAGGCAATGCTAATAGTGGTTATGATGCAGATTTTGCCTTTTTAAATCCTGATTTACTAGAAAAATCGGATTATGATTTTCCTAGTAAAAATGTCGCTTTTTTTGCAGAGAATTTATTCAACCTTTCTGAAAAATGGAGCGTTACGCCAGGTTTTCGTTTAGAGTATATTCAAACAGGTGCTGAGGGGTATCACCGTCAAATGGTACGTGATTTGGCAGATAATATTATTTTGGATTCGACTTATTATGATCAAAAAAATCGCAGTCGTTATTTGGGTTTACTAGGTCTAGGTATCGGTTTTAGACCGCAGGAGCAAATGGAAATCTACGCCAATATTTCGCAAAATTATCGGGCGATTAATTTCAATGATTTTAAGGTAGATAATCCGAGTTATCGTATTGATGAAGATCTAAGGGACGAGCGTGGTTTCAATATTGATCTAGGAATTAGAGGACGATCTAAAGATTGGTTGACCTATGATGCGAGTATTTTTTACCTCTATTATGCCAATCGAATCGGCTTTTTACAAATGACTGATCCTACTTTATTCTCTGTTTATCGTTATAAAACCAATATTGCTGATTCTCGCACTTTTGGTTTAGAAAGTGTAGTGGAAGCGGATATTTTACGCTTATTAGATGCAGAAAATACCAAACAGGGATTAACCATTTTTGGAAATATTGCCTTAATAGATGCCAAATACATCAATACAGATGAGCCTGCCATTTTGGATAAAAAAGTGGAATTGGCTCCTACTTTAACCACCAAAACAGGGATTAGCTATCGTAGAAACAACTTATCCAGTTCCTTACAATATGCCTACACTAGCGAACAGTTTACAGATGCTACCAATGCACGTAAGGCAAGCTCATCGGCAGTAACGGGTCTGATTCCAGCCTATTATACCCTAGACTTTTCAATGTCATATACTTTTGATCGCTGGAAATTTGATGCAGGAATTAATAATCTCACCAATAATATGTATTTTACAAGGCGTGCCTCGGGTTATCCTGGGCCAGGTATTATTCCTTCAGATGGTCGAAGCTTTTACATTACCTTCGGCTTAACGCTGTAAATCAATCCATGACAAGCACCTTATACGACAATCACAATCGACCAATCAATTACCTCCGTTTGGCAGTAACCGACCGTTGTAATCTGCGTTGTTTTTACTGTATGCCAGAGGAAGGGATTAATTATGTCCCTCGCAAAGCCTTAATGACTTATGAGGAAATGGAACGGATGGTGCGTGTCCTTGTCAAAATGGGGATTAATAAAGTACGCATTACAGGTGGGGAGCCTTTTTTGCGAAAGGATTTAATGTATTTCCTAGCTCGATTACACGCCATCGAAGGACTAGACAAAATCAATCTCACCACTAATGGCACCCTAAGCCTTCCACATATCCCCCAATTCAAAGAAGTGGGGATTAACTCGGTTAATTTAAGCTTAGATACGCTTGATCCACAGCGTTTTTTTGAAATTACTCGTCGTAATAGTTTTGATACGGTTTGGAAAACTTTGGAGGCATTACTTGAAGCCAATATTCAGGTAAAAATCAATATGGTGGTCATGGACGGGCGCAATACAATGGATATTTTACCAATGGTTGCCCTAACCAAAAAATACCCCATTGATGTGCGTTTTATTGAGGAAATGCCTTTTAATGGAACCGGTGATCATTATCCACAATTGCAATGGAATCACCACAAAATCTTAGCAGAGATACAAACCGCCTACCCTACTAGCATTCACAAACTCCCTACCCCACCTTCTTCTACTGCTCAAAATTATCATATTGAGGGGCATCAGGGGAATTTTGGTATTATCGCTGCCTATAGTCGCACTTTCTGTGGTACTTGTAATCGAATCAGAGTCACTCCACAAGGTTTACTCAAAACCTGCTTGTATGATAATGGTATTTTTAATGTCAAATCCTTTATGCGAAATGGTGCGGATGATGCTCAGTTGACGACTTTATTTTTGGAGGCTCTAGGAAATCGGGCAAAGGATGGTTTTGAGGCGGAGCAAAGACGGGTGAAAGCGATTGGAGAGTCTATGGCTTCGATTGGGGGGTGAGGGTAAGTGGATTTCCTATATCTAATCTATTATTAATAATGGTAAAGCTATTGCAAGTCAAAAAATGATGGTACAATAAAAAAATCACAAATATTCCTACTACAAACCAATAATAGAAAAAATTGCTCCCAAAAAAAGTAATTGTACAAGCCAATTATCTAAACACACAATTACATCATTAAATCTTCACATGCATTTATAAAAGAATTAATATTCTATTGATTAACAACATTAATTAAAGCACCAATATTTATCTATATGTTTTAAGCCAATCTATCCCCATATATATTAAATAAAAAAAATTGTATTGATTTAAGCTATTTAGGCAATCCCTATAAAAAGCCAATTCCTTATCTATTTAGTTATAATTATAAAGTCCTGTATCTATGACTATAGCTTATATAGATGAGAAATTCCAGTTTTGTAGTAAATAGTTACAAGACCCAACCCAAATACATTAAATAAAATTCTACATTCATAAAATTTGCATTCCAAAAAGTAATTGTTCTTAGTTCTTTTCTGGCCTACATTTGAGGTATAACTAGTGCACAAGTTATTTTATTCAAAAGTACTTATTAATACCTAAAGCAAATATTATGAGATATTTTTTTACACTAAGTCTATTTATTGTTTATTTATCGTTTATGCCTATAACTTATGCACAACAAGATTGTTGTAATATTGAACCAGAAGTTACGGCAGTAGCTACACCTGATTGTACAGGTATAGAATTATGTATTTCAGGTTATGAAGGTTGTGAAGATACTTGGTTTAAATTTCATGCTTATGATCACCAAACCAATGAAAACCATAATAATGGTGGTCGTCTTAGTGCTGAGAATTGCTATACTTTTACTGACTTAAACCTAGATGGTCGTTTTAGTTTTACTGTCTCTGTTGGCTTGCCAGATGAGTGTGCTGAGAATCCTATGGATTTACAGGAATCTTATTCATTATATGGCATTGACTTTTCTAATTGCGAGCCTATTAATTGTTGTAAACCTAGTCCAGACCTTATTGCTACACCTACTGCTGATTGTACAGGTGTAGAATTATGTGTATCAGGTTATGAAAGCTGTGAAGGGCTTCAATTTAAATTCCATGCTCATCAAAATAATATAGATTACAACAATGGTGGTAATTTTACAACCGAAACTTGTTTTACCTTTACTGGATTAGATTTATCCAACGGAGATATTGATTTTACACTTACTGTGGCTCTAGCAGATGAATGTGCTACTAATCCTATGGATTTATTGCACTATTTCCATCTTCTGGATATTGATTTTTCTGATTGTACGCCTACTATTGATCCCTGTTGTATGCCTCCCAATATTGCTGATGTCGAATTTAATCAAATCCCTGGCTTTAACTGGTTAGAAATTTGTATGCCTGAAGCTCCATGCCCAGATGAAGAGGGTTTATTCTATGGCATAAGATTTCTTGAACTTTGTGGTGGTGAGCCTGGAACTTATTCTATTACTTCCAATCGAACCAATTGTCTTTACTTTAGGTATCAACCAGGTTGTGAATATAGATTCCAAGCAGGATATCATTCTTACAGTTGTAGTCCTGTAGAATGGTCAGAAGAGTATATCTTTGAGCCAGATGGTAATGGAAAAACAGCTGGTATTCATCGTTTATCAGCTACTGCAACACAAGCTTATCCTAATCCATTTAAAGAGGCATTCCAAATTCAGTTTACTACAGAAAATACTGCATCTTACCAATTGGCTATTTATGATTTGCAAGGAAAACAAGTACTTTCCTTAGCAGGACAAGCTACAAAAGGTATCAATCACATCACCATTGACCAACTCAATGACCTACCATCAGGCAATTATTACTATCAATTACTTACAGGTGGTCAGCATTTTTCTAATAAGATTGTGAAATATTAAATCTAGTCAAGAATATATCTCTAAATAATAGATTAAAAATAATTCATAAATAAGCTAAAGGAGATGCCTACTTAATTACTCATCTTATTTTGACAGGATAGTGAGTTTTAAGTTTGGCATCTTCTTTTTATTTTATTATTTATATTCCTCCTTCAATTTCCCCAATAACCAATTTTTCTCAGCTAGTAAATTCATCTCCTGCATCTCTTTTCGAAACTGTTTCTGTTCTTCACCAGTACTAAATGTATGATGCATATTTAGTTTATTCACCATATTCACAAAATTTCGATTCAATTGAATAAACACCTCATTAATCTGCTTCTGGTTTTTACTAATAAACTTCCTAAAACTATTGACCAAATCATCAAATAAATCCTCATAAGATAGTTCATAATAGATCTTTAAACGAATACGTCTTTCATCCAATTTGGTATAAATATTATTGTATTTCAATAAGTTGAGGTAATTTAAAGCTTCTTCATATTTTTGTTGCTCGAACAATACCAAAGCCTTACACAAACTGACCATATCTTCCTTTTCTATGTAATCTGGTATAATTCGGTCTTGATGCTCTAGTAAAAACTGCTCTGCCCAATCTATTTCTTCTAATTTTAAGGCAACAGTAATGATATTTCTAAATATCATGGGAATCAAGTAGCCATTGGTATAAATAATCTCCTTTTTGAGCTGTAATTTATAGAGATCAAATAATTCGGCATAATAACGCATAGGCGTTCCCATAACCTTTGCACAAGAATTTTCTAAATAGGTGTATAAGATTCTTCTTTCTAGAAATAAAAGCAAATTATTGTGTTCTTGTAACAGTTCTTTTAGTTTTTGATAATGACTCAATTGAGGTTCATCTAGTAGTAGAAAAGCATAATACCAAATTTGAATAATGGGAATTTTAAAATAAGGGCTTCTTGGTAAAAATGTCATGATTTCCTCCATCAAATCAAAACTATAAGGATATAGGGTCGTCCTTTGCCGATTTTTCATTTGACAAGCTTGTTCCAATTTCTTTGATAGGTAATAAATATCTAATAAACTTGTTGTTTGTTGAAAATTTACATCTCCTCGCCCATCATCCAACTGTGTACTCAAAAATTTGGCGGACGCTCCCTCTATATTATAACATAGCCTATAATAATCATTATTCCGTAAGGTCATATTTTCACTAAGCTTTCTTATATTTTTATCTACTACTTGATAATAGTCATTCAAATAATGTTGGTTGTAATAATCCAATAATAATAGCTGCCCTTCAGCTTGACTATTCTCAATTTTCTGTATAACAATAAATCTTTCTACTAATTTAAATAACTTAGAACATAGCTTCGTGATCCTTTCTTTTTTATAAGTCTCATTAGGAAAGATATGTTTAAAGGCTAATTCAAAGGTAATTGGATCTTTTGCTGGTATCGGATTTATGGACAAACCTTTATAAAGGAAAGCATATAAATTGGATAATTTAGGATTTTTATTAAAAAAAGACGCTTGAACAAACTCATTGAATAATCTACGTTCTACCTTAGAAAAATGCATTAAAAGTTTAACTAATTTTGTTTCCCGCAATGTTCGATGGCGATTGGACATAGTTAAAGTAGTTAAAAATAGACTAATCTTGTATAAATGATGAAATAGAAATAAATTCAACTATATCCTTTACTATATTAATCAAATCATTCCTAATCAATCACTAAATCATAATAACTCTAATTACTTTATTATTATTTCAGTATAGGATTAGACTACTGAACACTCTCGGATTAAACAAAAAAAATGATAGCCGAATTTATTTCTATTCCATCACTAAGTGATGGATTAGAAATAAATTAGTCCAAAATATTCTGCTAATTATTTAGTCTAAGACAAGGCGCAAAAATAGCGCATACATGGAATGTACGTAATATTTTTGCAACGCAGTATTAGGCTAAATAATAAGGAATATGGCCTAATTTATTTCTGTTCCATCACTAAATGTAGTGTTTTATAATATAAAATAGTAATCATTATTTTTTACTGTTACTAAGTAAAAAGTAACATGTGTTGCTTTTTTGAATACAAATACGCATATTTAGGAGAAAATAATCTTATGAATACAAAGTTAACATTAACAATCGAAAAGGAAGTAATAGAAGTTGCTAAAGAATATGCAAAAGAAAAAGGGCAAAGTCTATCTGATTTGGTAGAAAATTATTTTAAGCTGTTAACCAGAGAAAGAAGCGTCCTAAAAGCTGAGGAATTATCTCCTAGAATCAAAAGATTAAGAGGTATAATAAAGATAGAAAAGGAATTAGATTATAAAGAAATATTAACTGAAGAATTAAAAAAGAAATATGGTTGCTAAGATTTTTATAGATTCCAATCAATAACAAATACAAGCCCCCCAATTCCTTCAAACAAACCCACAATTTAATCCCCCAAATCAATAATTTCCCCCACCAACTACCAAACTTACCATTATATTTCCTAACTTGGAGATGTGGAAAATATAATATAAAAAACATGCCATTTCCACCATTTCAAATCAATCATAATACCTTGCATTATGCGATACTTAGCCCTTATTTTTATAATAAGTTTATTATTAGGAGTCAATCAGTTCGCTCTAGCACAAGAAGAAACAAAAGCTAAAGCTGAAAAGGAAAATAAGCTAGAAGAAAGCCTTCCAGAAAGTGAAGCAGACACCACAAAAAAGGAGAAACGAGGCAGCTTTGTCCCACTTCCTGCCGTATTCTATGGACCAGAAACAAGCTGGGCATTTGGAGCTAGTTTTGTCTATACATTCCGATTACCTAAAGAAACAATGGAGAGTCCAGCTTCACAAATTCAATTTGCGGCAGTTTATACCCTCAATAAACAGTTTTTCATCTACATGCCCTATACTTTGTTCATGAAAGATGATAATTACCGACTATATGGAGAGTTGAGTTATAATGTCTACTCCTATTTTTATTTTGGCGTAGGCAATAATGAACCCGATAATATCCAAGAACTATATGAAGTGACTTTTCCTCGCTTAAGGATCAATGCCCTAAAAAAAATCAGACCCAACCTTTTCCTAGGAGCTAGGTATATTTGGGATCATTATAATATCACAGGGGTTGAAGAAGGAGGAGAATTAGCCTCTGGACGCATTACTGGTGGACAAGAAGGAGGCTTTGTATCTGGTTTGGGTATTATTGGCAATTACGATACTAGAGATTTTGTTTTTTATCCATCTGATGGGGTCTTTGTAGAAGGAGTGATCTTATACAATAGCCCTGTTTTTGGAAGTGATTTTCAACATACCCGTTATCAATTAGATGCTAGATACTTTAAGTCCTTATCCAAAAATGGAAAACATATTTTAGGGGTAAATGGCTATGCAGAATTTATTGCGGGTGATCCTCCATTCTTCCAAATGGCTTCTATCGGTGGCCGACTCAGAGGAAGAGGTTATTATGAAGGACGTTACAGAGACAGAAACCTCATTCTAGGGCAAATTGAATACAGAGGTCCGCTTTTCTGGCGTTTATCAATGGCCGCATTTTTCAATTATGGTGGAGTAGCCAATAGAGTTCAAGATTTTGACCTAGCAAATTTCCGCTACACCTATGGCGGTGGTTTACGCTTCCGCATCGACGATAAAGATAAGGTCAATATCCGTTTGGATTATGGGCTAGGAAAAGGGACTTCTGGCATTTATTTAACCTTTGGTGAAGCCTTCTAAAATTGGATGACGAATACGTATACGCAGGAACAAGGCATGAGAGACAAGGTAGGGACAAGGCATGCCTTGTCCCTACGTCTCCACATACAACCAATAAGACCAACATTATTTGAAAACAAAAATAAAATACATAACCTACCTACTAATCATCAGCATCCTCATCTTCCTATGCCTAGATGCCCTATTTCCATGCCCCAAACCCAAACCATTGTCCACCATTATAGAAGATAAAGACGGACAACTCATTCACGCCTTTCTAAGCAAAGATGAGAAATGGCGCATGCACATCCGAGCAGAAGAAATCACCCCTGAACTCGAAAAAGCCATCCTTTTCAAAGAAGACAAATACTTCTACTATCACGTCGGCATCAATCCCCTAGCCATCATTCGAGCATTGTATTACAATGTCATTCAAGGAAAACGAACATCAGGAGCCTCTACGATTACCATGCAGGTTGCACGAATGATGCAGCCCAAAGAAAGGACCTATGTCAATAAAATAGCAGAAATGCTACGAGCCATACAATTGGAATGGCATTATTCTAAGACGCAATTGCTACAAATGTATTTGACCTTAGCTCCCTATGGAGGCAATATAGAAGGGGTAAAAGCCGCTGCTGCCCTTTATTTCGATAAAGCACCAAATCACCTTAGTATTGCCGAAATCGCCACACTTTCCATTATTCCCAACCGTCCCAATTCCCTACGAATTGGTAAACACAATGCCTATATCAAAAAAGAGCGTAATAGATGGTTAGAACGCTTCAAAGCTGCTGAATTATTTTCAGAAATAGACATTACAGATGCCCAATCAGAAACATTAGCTGCTACTCGATTAGAGGCACCCAAACTTGCACCTCATTTTGCCTATCGCATGAAGCAGACCCTGCCCAATCAAGCCATTATCACCACTACTTTAGATTTAGAGCAACAACAAAAAATAGAAAAACTGGTGCGAAACCACATCAATTACCTCTATCGCAAAAAGATTCGGAATGCAGCGGTCATGGTAGTTGATAATCAAACGATGGAAGTAAAAGCTTATATCGGTTCTGCTGATTTTTCCAATACAGAAGATGGAGGACAAGTAGATGGTTGCCAAGCAGTCAGATCACCTGGAAGCACCTTAAAGCCATTATTATACGGAGTCGCTTTTGAAAGAGGTTTATTGACTCCCAAAACCATTATTGCAGATGTCCCAATTGCTTTTGCAGAATACGTACCAGAAAATTATGATGGAAAATTTAATGGAAATATCACCATAGAAACTTCATTGGCACAATCACTCAATGTTCCAGCCGTAAGGGTATTGCATCAAATGGGGCATACCATCCTGCTGGATTACCTCAAACAAGCAGGTTTTCAACAAATTCACCTAGATGAAAACAAATTGGGTTTGTCCTTAATTCTCGGTGGTTGTGGGGTGACATTGGAGGAATTGACCAGCATGTATACAGGTTTTGCCAAAGGAGGAAAATTATATGATTTACAATGGTTGAAAGGCACAAGGGTAGAGGAACGCAGTAAGGATTTATTATCTGATGCATCTACTTATCTAGTAACCGAAATCCTAACCCAAGTTTCTCGACCAGATTTACCCCTAGAATGGTATAATAGTGCCAATCTGCCCAAAGTTGCTTGGAAAACAGGCACCTCCTATGGACGACGAGATGCTTGGAGTGTAGGCTATAATAAAAACTATACGATTGGAGTCTGGGTAGGTAATTTTTCTGGTGAAGGAAATCCTGAAATTAGCGGAGCAAATACCGCAGCTCCTTTATTATTCAAAATTTTTAATGAAATTGACTACAATTCCCCTAAAGATTGGTTTAAAGTGCCTGATAGCATTGACTACCGCATTGTTTGCTCTGAAAGTGGCTTTATTCCTAATCATTTTTGTGAAAATACCGTTATAGATGCCCATATTCCAACCGTTTCGAGCAATAAATTATGTCAGCATTTAAAAGAAGTAATGGTGAATCCTGATTCGACACAATCATTTTGCACAACTTGCAAACCTTTAAATGGTTATGTAAAGGCACTTTTTCCGAATTATGTGCCAGAAATCAGAGCTTTTTATGAGGATATGCAGGTCAACTATTTGCGGATTCCACCACATAACCCCGAATGTGAACGCCTATTTACCAGCGGTGCGCCTCGCATCACCTCCCCCATTCACGAACTAGAATACTTCATTGATCCAGCCGATTCCAATGCTTTAATGCTCAATTGCCAAGTAGCAGCAGATGTACAGCAAGTATTCTGGTATGTTAATAAACGATTTTATCAATCGGCAATGGCAGGAGAACCAGTTTTCATCGAACCCAATGAAGGAAAATTGGAAATTTCTTGTACTGATGACAAGGGACGGAATTCAGATATTTGGGTGAAAATTAAGAAGGTAAAATTATAGGAATAAATTAGGTGAGTATTTAATCCTTCACATTATTTAGACGCATTAATTCACAGTTAGATAATTACTCATTACTTTTCCTTACCTTTGACTTTTATTTTTTACTATTATTGGAAAAATTTCAATGCAATATTAATTTTATATGAAAGTAACTGAACACATTGCGGCAGCAAAAAAAACGCTGATCTCCTTTGAAATTTTGCCACCAATCAAAGGAAAAAGTATTCAGTCTATTGCTAAGATATTGGATCAGTTGATGGATTTTTCCCCAGCTTTCATCAATGTAACCTATCACCGAGCAGAATACAGATATAAACAACTAGAAAATGGACTTTTTGAGAAAATTTATACTCGAAAACGTCCTGGAACAGTAGGAATTTGTGCTGCGATTAAGTATAAATATGGTGTGGATGCAGTACCTCATCTTGTTTGTGGGGGATTTTCTAAGACTGAAACAGAGGATGCCTTAGTAGACCTCAATTATCTAGGTATTGATAATGTTTTATTGCTAAGAGGTGACCCGATCAAAGACGAGCGTTCTTTTGTTCCTGAAAAGTATGGTCATAGTAATGCCATTGAGTTAGTGACCCAGGTGGTCAAACTCAATAAAGGAATGTATTTAGAAGAGGACTTAGTAGATGCAACCGAAACAGATTTTTGTATCGGTGTCGCAGGTTATCCCGAAAAACATTATGAGGCTCCCAATATGGAGGTTGATTTACGCAATCTAAAAGCTAAGGTGGATGCAGGGGCAGCCTATATTGTAACTCAAATGTTTTTTGACAATCAGAAGTTTTTTGATTTTGTCAAACAATGTAGAGCAATAGGTATTAAAGTACCCATTATTCCAGGTTTAAAACCAATTACCACTAAGCGGCATCTAAGCGTTTTACCAGGCATTTTTCATGTGAGTCTACCACCAGCATTAGTAGATGCTATTGAAGCTTGTACAACGAGAGAGCAGGTAAGAAAGGTAGGGGTAAAATGGGCAACCCAACAATGTAAAGAATTAATTGATTTTGGTGTGCCTGTTTTACATTTCTATACGATGAGTAATGTTAGACCTGTGAGGGAGATTATGAAAGGTTTAAAAGGAAAGATATAAGTGATGGATTAGAAATAAATTAGTCCAAAATATTCTGCTAATTATTTAGTCTAAGACAAAGCGCAAAAATAGCGCATACATGGAATGTACGTAATATTTTTGCAACGCAGTATTAGGCTAAATAATAAGGAATATGGCCTAATTTATTTCTGTTCCACCACTAAGACCGAAGACACATTAAACTATAAAGCAAAAGCTAGAAATAGTATTTCAATACAATTGATTGTAGAGAACTAACTATTTCTAGCTTTGCTATTTTTTACTGTTCCTAAGTTGATGCTTACTGCTTATTACCATCAAGGGTACAATC
>JAHDFT010000010.1:14331-25239 GCA_020628015.1 Bacteroidota bacterium | reverse complement strand
GTGATAAATTTCCCTAACCAAAATTTGTACACTTATTTTTCACTCGTTCCTAAAACTTAATTGATGTTCGTCAAAAGATTGATAGTAGCTGTATTGTGCTTATTAGTACATCAACAAGCATTTGCGCTTAGTGACTTTGAAAAGGTATATCGCATTTTGCAAGACAAGTGTGTTCAATGTCATGGAGCCGCATCTCCTGCCGCTAATTTGTCTTTTGTAGCTGATCCTGAAACTGTTTATAAGCATTTAGTTAACGTTACTCCACAAAATCAAGCAGCCCAAGCTAAAGCTTATCAACTGATTTATCCTGGTCATGCAGATCGAAGTTTTTTATTCAAAAAGGTTAATCACCTACTACCTCCTATTGCTCCACTAAGCAAAGAAGAAGGTGATTGGATGCCTAATGAAGGAGAGAAGTTGAGCAATATAGATATAGAGATCATTCGACAATGGATTAATTATGGTGCCAAATGGAATACAGAGGATTTCGATACCAAAATCATTGAGGATTATTATATAGATGGTGGCTTAGAAATGGTCAAACAACCGCCTCCACCTAACGAGGGAGAAGGATTTCAAATTCATTATGGTCCTATTTTTCTTGCTCCTGGTGAAGAGGTAGAATATTATACTAAATACGAACCAAACCTCTCAGATTCTACAGCGATTCGATGGGTACAAATGTTTGACCACCCTTTTTCACATCATGTACTAGCCTTCAAATTGAACGAGTATGCTTCTACAGCAACAGCTTATGGACATCAAGAAGGTTTTAGCTTGGATATTGATGTTATACTAGGCTCAGGTGTTCCATTACCTCCTGGAACTGCTTATTTTGTTTCTAGTAAAAATGCCTTAAATCTTAATTATCACATTAGAAATTATAGTGCAACCAATATTCTTGCCGCTGATGCTTATTTTAATATTTATACTGTTCCCAAATCTTCAGTTAAGCAGGAAATGAAATTCCAAGCCATTTCCTATGACCCTAACAAACTAATCATTCCACCAACAGGAGAAATCATTAGTTTTGAAGGCATTCACCTCTTTGAACAGGCAATTAATCTATGGTTACTAGGAGGTCATACCCACGCACTAGGTCAGGATTTTGATGTTTACTTACATGCTCCAAATGGACAAAGAGGTACACAGATTTATGAAGGTTTTTATAATGAATCTTATTCCTTTAATCAGGGATATTATGCTTATGATCATGCTCCTGTAAAACTCCATTATCCTTTTTATACTTTCAATATCGGTGATGGAATCATATATGAAGCCAAATATCTTAACAATACGAATAATACGGTTCGTTTTGGTTATAGAACACAGGATGAAATGATGCATGTTATTGTACAATATACAGAAGGGGAGACCTTACCAATAGTTCAAGTTCCAGCACTAGATGATTTTATAATAGATGGTGCTACTGTTATTTATAATAATGAATATTGTGCTAGTGATACGCCCATTAAATTACAAGGCATACCAGAGGGAGGGACATTTAATGGGGCTGGTATCCATGAAAATTTATTTGATCCACAATTAGCTGGTGAAGGGAGACATACCATTACTTATACTTATACAGATATTACTGCTTACTATACTGTGGAGGTAAAAGCTGCACCACCTAAGCCTGAGATAAATCAACTAGATAATAATACATTAGTTGCCGCTACTATTCCTGATGCGCTTTATCAATGGTATAGAAATGATTCTTTATTGACTGAAGCTACTACACCAAATCTATCTACTAGTATCAATGGTGATTATGTTCTAGCAGTCCAATATGAAAATAGCTGTACAACTTATTCAGATACAATTAGTATCACATCAATTCCTACAAGTACTTCGCTAACTACTGAACCTAACTTAAATATACAAATCTATCCCAACCCTATTCAAGAAACATTGTATTGTCTACTAGAAAATGTAGCCAATCAAAAGATTCATTTACGATTATTGGATGTTAATGGTCAACTTATAGATCAAAAAATGTGGTCAGCTTCCAATCAAGCACAACAATTAATTGATTATACCCATACGGATTTAGCAAGTGGGATGTATTTTTTACAGATTCAGACAGACAAGCAAACTATAGTCAAAAAAATCATTTGGAAATAGGCTAAAAACACCTCATGCCATAATTTTACTTCATCAGAATCTAGGAAAGCTGTTCTGGTTTTTGTACCTTGAACATGTTGCAAAATAAAAGCGTATAAAGTTGTACATTTATTATTCTCATTTTTTGTGTAGTAATTAAGTAATTAGCCTATACATCAAATCTATTGACAAATGAAGAACCTTTGTTTACTACTATTGGTACTTGTACTCCTTTCTGCTAAATGCCAAGAAAAGGCCAATACAAGCACTAATGATCCTGCTCCTAGTGCTACAACTCAATCCGATACCACAAGTCCTGTGGCTACCCCACCACCCTCATCTCAAGAGCCAAACAATCCTGATTTATTAGATCCTACGACCATAGAAAAATTAACCAAAAAAGATAGAGGCTGGACCATTACTAAAGCCGATGAAGCCCATCCCAATGCCTTTAATTGCACCTTTTATCCAGATAATAGCATTGTTAGTTTTCTACAAGAAGACGATAATCATTTCCAACTAAGTGGACGTTGGGAAATCATCCCCATCACCGCCAAATTAGATGTCCATTTTTTACTCTTTGCCCCTATTTTGGAAGGGGGAAAATTAGGCAACCTTAAACCAATCAATTCTAGAATCAAATTCAATATTCTTGAATTAACCGATAGCACAATGGTCATTCAAAATAAAGATTATGGTCAATATTGGTTAGAATCTACGGAACAATAGCATTCCTCCACTATTGCACTTATTTTTGCTGTACAAGCATTTCAAGCATCAACGCCAATCTCAATCGAATTGCTGAATCATTTATCGCATATCCCTATAGTTATTGTAGGCGCAGGACCTACAGGTTTAACCTTAGCTTGTTGCCTAGCTAAAAGGAAAGTTCCCTTTTTAATTCTAGATAAAAAGCCAGGTTTATCCCAAATCACCAAAGCCATTGGGATTCAACCCCGTACCATTGAATATTTTCAATTTATGGGGATTGAGCAAAAACTGCTTGATCAAAGTATCATCACCCAGCATACCAATATGTTTGTAGGTACCAAAAGACTAGCGCAAACCAATTATCAAGTCATTCAAACACCGTTTCCCTATCTTTTATCCATCCCACAATTTACAACAGAACAAATACTATATGATCACTTACAAAACTTAGGAGGAACAATACTTTTTAATCATGAACTTAGTCATTTTGAGGTACAAAAGGATAAGATTCATTTGACCATCAATAATACGCAATCAAACAATAGCTCTTATCAAATCAGTAGTCAATACCTCATTAGTTGTGAAGGTGCAAGAAGTAGCATTAGAAAACAATTACAAATTCCTTTTTTCGGTCTAACCTATAAAACACCTTTTCTATTTGCTGATGTTGACATTGATTGGTCTTTAAGTCGCCAAGAAATGTACGGTTGGTTTCATAAAGATGGTTTATTGGCTACGGCTGCCATGCCTAATACTAGCAATTGGAAACTTTTTGCGGATATGGGTTCACAAAATCTGAATAGAAAAGACTTAAATTTAGCATTACTACAAAAACTGATTCACAAACGAACAGGACTCAAGGAAGTTAAGGTGCATAATTTAACTTGGATCGACTATTTTACAGTTAATCATCGGATGGTCAATCGTTATCGAGCAGGTAATATTTTCCTAGCAGGAGATGCTGCTCACATACACAGTCCCCTAGGGGGACAGGGCATGAATATGGGCATTCAAGATGCCTTTAATTTAGCTTGGAAATTGGCAAAAGTATATAAAAAAGAATCTCCACCAAACCTCCTTGACACCTATGAAACAGAACGTCTCCCCATTGCCAAGCAAATTCTACAACGCACCCATTTTTCGACCAAAATATTAACCAGCCAATATCGCCTCCTACAATTCTTTAGAGATCAAATGATGACCCGAATCTTAGGATTAAAAATGGTACAAAAACGCTGGCTACCTGTCACCTCTCAATTAAAACTAGATTATCGAAAAAGTACATTGAGTAAAAATCAATTATCCTTTTCTAAGCAATTATTGTCAAGAATAAAAGCAGGAGATAGATTGCCTTCAGGAACCCTAGTTTCCCCAAATCAACAAGCAGTTTCCATTTATAAATGCTTGGAAGGAGGTGAATTTATACTATTAATTTTGTGTTCTACGAATACTAAATTACCTAATGATCTTTCTGTATTCCATCACCCGTCCATTAGCCCTATATTAATCAGCAAAACGTCCCAAATATCTCCTCCAATTAACCCTAATGATCATCCAATTTATACAACACCTGATTTATTCCAAAAGCTTCATCTTCCTAATGGTGGACTTTGTTTAATTCGCCCAGATGGTTATATTGCCTACTATTCCGATCAACTAGATGGATCAGCTTATCAAGCATTTCTTTCCCAAAATTATTTTATCAAGCCAATATGAAGGAATCTAGTCCAATAGAAGTACTTATCGTAGGTGCAGGCCCTACAGGTTTGACCCTTGCTTGTGAATTACAAAAACACAATATCAACTACCGTTTGATCGAAAAAAGACCACAAGCAAGCATTATTTCTAGGGCTACCAATATCCAACCACGCACCCTAGAGATTTTTAAATTTATGGGTATTGAAGAACGTTTTTTGGAAATGGGGCATCAATTGGCTGCTGGGAATATTTATGTAAAAAATAAACTCAAATCCCATATCAATATTGGTCTACTTGATTTAAAATATCCTTTTGTATTGGTGATTCCACAAAGTCAAACGGAAGCCATTTTGACCCAATATTTAACTGATTTAGGTGGAAAGATTGATCGAGATTGTGCATTTCTCAGTTATCAAGAAACCAAAAGGGGATTGACTTGTACTATTAATGATCGGGGAACAATAAAAACTATTGATTGTCAGTATTTAATTAGTTGTGAAGGCGGAAATAGCAGCATTAGAACACAAGCAGGAATTGACTTTAAAGGATTTGACTACAAAGAAGGCTACCTCTTGGCTGATGTTTTCCTAGATTGGGAACGCACTACAAAGCAATCCTATACTTTTTTTCATGAAAAGGATATTTTTATTGTCATGCCTTTTAAACAGAAAAACTTATGGCGGCTATTTGCAAATATTGACCCAACTTTATTACAAGAAAATCCTCAGCCCGACTTGGCTTTTTTTCAAGAGCTTTTTAGGCTGCGAACGGGTGATACCAAAACAACAATTACCAATCCTCAATGGATTTCTGTTTTTCATATTGGGAAACGCCTTGCTCAACAATATCGAAAGGGGCGTGTCTTTCTAGCAGGTGATGCAGCACATATACACAATCCACTAGGAGGGCAGGGGATTAATACAGGTATTCAAGACGCTTTTAATCTGGCTTGGAAATTGGCTTATCAATTGAAATATAAAGGAGGGAAAAAATTATTGAATACTTATGAAATAGAAAGAAAGCCAATTGCAGCTAATGTTTTAGAAAGTACACATCTCCGCAAGGAAATCACCTTCCCTAAAAATACCGCCATTCAATTATTCAGAAATCATTGCATTCTCAATGTAATTCGATTCAAACCCTTACAAAAATATGTCTTAAAAAACTCATCTCAACTCAAAATTCACTACCGCAAAAGTAGCCTCAGTCAAAACTACTTTGCCCATCAATGGACTAAATGGCAAACGACAATTCGAGCAGGAAATCGTTTACCCAATATTACGCTACAGCAAGCCGAAAAGCCCTTCAAGCTCTTTTCCCTCATCAATACAACCCATTTTCTAGCTTTTTTCTATTTTCCATATGGTGAAATAGATACAGTAAGCCTAAATCAAATCACTACCCTACAAACGCAATATCAATCTATCCTTCATTGTTGTCTTATAAGTCCAGATAAAGTTTTTCATCCAACAAAAATCACGCATTTACAAGACAAAGACAAGCAATTAGCCCAAACATTTCAAATCCCTAAAAACAAGAGTCTATTATTTCTAGTACGTCCTGATGCTTATATAGCTTTGGTTAACTGCCCTATTGAGCTAAATATGTTGGACAAGTATCTACAGGATTTACTCCCTCATTTTACTCGCTCTATAAGTCCATAAAGCTTTAATCGCATAAGCTGTCGTTTCTGCCTCAGAACCATAATACTCATGATGTTTATATTCCTTCCCTTTCAATTGAGGAAAATAACCCGCCTCATAAGCACCAGCCGCCTTCCAATACCCTTCCCTATTTTGTCGATCCAATAACTCCTTGACCGCCTCTCGCAATACCACCGAACAATCCCCTCCCTCCTCTTGACAAACATACACCTTCGCCCGAATATAAGCCGCCAATTCTGTATTCACCAACATACCCACCTCCATACCTAGCCGTTCATAATCTCGCAAAAATCGTTTGACATACTTCTTAGACTGCAAAGCTCCTTCTTCTACATTATCCAAAGCCATACTTGCCAATATGGGTAAGGAAGTATAATAATCTGGTCGTTTGAAATACTGTTTATTAGTTAAATATTGGTCAATTCCTGCCATCAAATCCCTATAAGGCAAATCATATTTTTCAAAAAAACCTAGGATAACTACATTCACCCCTATCGACGGTAAACGATCATAATCATAATACCACCAGCCCCTCTCTCCATAATAATCATCCAAAAAAGTGCGGTATAGACCTTGATGCAAATATTTATCATACACTTGCTTGATGCTTTCATAGTCCCTTTTGCTCAATTCCATTTGTTCTCCTAGCAAAATCAAAGCTGTGGAAGTAGCATCTGTATCTGGCTCTAGTAGGGGTAAGTTATTAGGGTCAAGTGGTTTTCCTGTCAATATTTCATTGATTTTAACATGGTAATTACTATACTCATGATGCTTACCATCATAAGCCCAAAAGTGGGCGGTGTCTTCCTTTAAACTTGTAACATAAGCTAGTCCTTTACGAAATAAATCGCTCTGTTCATAAGGGGTATTTTTTAAGTTTAATAAAGTTTTGATATTGCCACCCAAACGGGGCTGCGGTCTTGAATAACGTTTTCCTAAAGCTCGATCCTTTCCCGAAAAATAAGGCCAAGAACCATCTTGCTCTTGTGCTTTTTGGAGATAAGCAAATGCTTTTTCTACTGCAATTTTAATGGAATCTGCCTTTAAAGTAGTTCCTCCTTCCTTCCCTTGCCCCTCCTCCGAACTAGTTTGACAAGCCATTCCTAAAAATAGCATCAAACCCAAGCAAATTATGCTTTGTGTATATTTCCAATTTGTAGTAGACATTTTAAAAGACTTGACCTTATATTAAATAATCTTATTTCACTAAGTAACGAGTGAAAAATAAAAAATTATCTTATATTCGATGAGTGATGGATTAAAAATATCCTTTTATTTTTATAATACATTTCATTTGTGAGCATCAATCAATATCAGCAATCCATGAACCTCAAAATTTTCCTACTATTTGCCATAATGACTTTCCTAGCCTATGGTATTAGTTTAAATAATGACTTTGCCTTTGATGACTACCCAACAATTGTAAACAATACAAAGGTACATGAAGGCATCAAAGCTATTCCTAGCCTATTTGTCCACCCTATCAAACACGATAATAAAAGACGAATCATTTACCGTCCAGTAACTTACCTCACACATGCCTTAGAATACCAACTTTGGGGACTCAGTGCGCCACTAGGACATTTGGTAAATTTATTACTTTTCCTTACTGCCTCCACTCTACTTTTTCTCTTCCTACACAAATTATTTAAAGATTACCCCATCTATATCCCTATAGCCATCACCCTACTTTTTATCGTACATCCCATTCATACCGAAAGCGTTGCCAATATTAAAGGAAGAGACGATATTATTTGCATGATTTTCGAATTGCTATGCCTTTATAATGCCCTACTTTATATCGACCATAAAAAAATTACTTCCTTATTGATTAGTTTCCTTTGTTTTATTCTTGCCATGTTTGCCAAAGAAATGGCACTTGTAGTATTGGCATTATTACCTCTATCCATTTTCTTTTATACAACAAATATAAAAAAACACATCTACCCAACAATAACCATTACTGGATTATGCTTACTCTTTACGGTGATTTACTTTGTATCTGCCGTTTTACTAGGAAATATGGAAGCTGCCAACCTTTATACAGCAGAAACAAATATTATTGTTGGTAGCAAAACATTAGGAGAACAATTGGGAACAGCTATTTATGTTTGGGGTTTAGGACTCAAAATGCATTTTATCCCTCACCCACTACTCTATTACTACGGCTTCAAACACATCCCACTCTATTCCCTAGCCAGTCCACAAGCTTTAATAAGTCTATTGATTTGGTTAGGTCTAGGTTTATACGCACTCAAAAATTTACCCAAGAAAGATTTAGTGAGTTATGGTATTCTATTTTACATCATCACCTATTCCCTATTTGGTAATATAGTCACCCCAGCTCCTATTATCTTTGCCGAACGCTTTCTATTCATTCCCTCTATCGGCTTTTGCATTGCACTCATTGGATTTTGTTATAAATTCGTTCAACACAGCAAAAACAAGAATAAAAAAAATCAATTCAAAAAGTTCTTGCAAAACAATCAACGATTGGTCATACCTTTTATGGCAATTCTAGCTCTTTGCGTTTTTCTAACCGCTCAAAGAAGTGCCACTTGGAAAGACAATTTTACTTTATTTTCCAATGATATTAAATACCTCAAAAAATCCGTAAAAGCCAATAAAGACTACGCAACAACACTCGCACTCAAAGACGGTATTAAATATCAAGCTACCATCATTAAGTCAGCTGAGAAAGCAGTCAAAATTATGCCTTCATCTGCTAATTACAGATTCTTAGGAGAAATCTACTTCAATTATGATAATATGGAAGGAGCTGTTAAAGCCTTACAAAAAGCCTTGCAAATTAACCCGAATAACAATAAAGCCAATCTTGATCTAGGACAGGTTTATGTTGTTAATAAAGACTTTGATACAGCATTGACTTATTTAGAAAAAGCTTATCAATCTAAATATACAGACCCAGAAAAATACATTTATTTAGCAAGAGCTCATGCTCAAAAACCAGATAGAGACTTGGTAACAGCAATGAAGGTTTTACACGAAGGTTTAGAAAAACATCCTAATGAACTCACCATTTTAAAAGACATGAATCGAATACATTTATTGAATGGAAATATTGATGCTGCGAAAAAAATCTTTGATCAAGTGAAAACTTTAGATCCTTTAGATCACGAGATTTATTCTGATTTTTCAAGATATTATAACGCTATAGGAGATAGGGAAAAAGCAGAAAGATATTACAATCAAGCAGAAAATTTGAAGCAGAAAAAATAGAAGTTGACTTTAATTCATAAGTCCCTATTCTATCATCATAATCAATAACGCTTCACCAAAAAAGGCTCAAAATCCTCCGTCCGTTTCACCCCCAGCAACTGTCCTTTATCATCCAATTTACGCACCCCCTTTTGGTCAATCAAAAGTACGGTGCCTTTCTCCTCTTTTTTGAGTGGTGTAGTGGCAACGAACACCCTACCATCATGCATTTGCAGGGGTTCTGTAGCAGGAATAATACCCGTTACCACCCCTTTCGCCCCATAATACGTCAATAAAGTATCTACTTCCTCTGTTGTCATCTGATAGCCCTTCATCCCTTTAATCTGATCCCCAAAATATCCTTTAAACAAAGCAGGATTATAAGGGTTATTTTCCAAATTGATATAACCCAATTTACGACTATTCCGAATCCCTCTCAGATTCGCTCTAATATTATCATTGATCCAATTCAACGCCATCTCACTCTCCAATGCTCGCAACGACAAACCACCATGAGCATAGATATAATCATTAATTTTGACAATCACATTTTTACTCCGCAACCAATTCCCAAAAAACGCCCCCCAATTATACACCCCATCCAAGTACAAGCTGTCTCTTTGTTCTATTAAAAAATTCAAACGACTATTTTTAAAAAACTGCTTTCCTGTTCGATTATTTCGACTTACAGAACGCAACTCATTTGGACCGAGCAAAATATGTAATTTCCCTCCAGCTTTTTCTGCTTGTTCCTCCAAATGATACAACCACCAAAAATATTCTGTAATCTGGCTATTTTTATGAATAGTATTCCCTAAAAAAACGAGATGATTCGCTCCCCAAGACCAATTATTTTCCGCATCAATCACCCCATGCGCTTGCAATACCTCAAAAATCATCCCTTCCTCCTCATAACGCAAATCTCCAATAGCCATCACCTTCTCCACACCCGTAAAAACAGCAGTATCTGCCCGAAAATGACGCTTACAAGTATATACCTTATCTCCTACCAAATTCTTAATTTGAAAAACGCTATCTTCGTCCCCTAAACAAAGCGTATCCGTATATTGACGTACCATAGTACCATCATCCAAGAAATTGCGGACCATAACCATTGTGGTATCTTGCAAGATATTCACATAAGGTCCCTCATTATAAAAGGGTTTATGCTGTACGGCATAAAAAATATAAGCAATCCCCAAAATAAAGGACAATAGAAAAAGGTATACGAATTTGCTCATAAATTACTACTTTTGGTGTAATTATTCAGCCTTGATAATGAATCAACTTTTGTATCAGCACAAAAGTAATCTTTTTTTCTTATTCTCAAGTTTTAAGTCTTCTGACGAAGCACTTTTAGCTTTAGCAACAGTAAAAAAATATCTTCCGCATTTTGATTGATAAATTTACCCCTATATTTCGTTAATCAAAATCGGGAACTTATTTTTCACTCGTTACTTAATCGAAAAATATGCTCCTTCAAACTAAAAATCTCACAAAAAAATACGGTCAA
>JAHDFT010000010.1:0-14231 GCA_020628015.1 Bacteroidota bacterium | reverse complement strand
TTAATCGAAAAATATGCTCCTTCAAACTAAAAATCTCACAAAAAAATACGGTCAATTAACCGCAGTAAAAGAAGTGAGCTTCTCCCTACAAAAAGGAGAAGTACTGGGCATTATTGGCCCAAATGGTTCTGGTAAAACGACCCTGTTTGGAATGATTTTAAGTTTATTACGTCCAAGCTCTGGCGAAATTCAGGTATTTGGAGAAAAGAATATCGAAAAAGTCAAACAACGAATTGGCTCTACCCTCGATACCTCCTTTTATTATCCCTACCTCAGCGGATGGGATCACCTCAAAATGGTTGCCATTATGCGAGGCGTACCCATCAAACGCCTAGAAGCACTACTCAAAATGGTAGGACTTTGGGGAAGGCATAAAGATGCGGTCAAAAAGTATTCGATGGGGATGAAACAAAGATTGGCCATTGCTATTGCTTTGGTCAATGATCCCGAACTCGTCATCCTAGATGAACCTACGAATGGACTTGACCCACAAGGAATTATAGAAGTCAGAAAAATCATTAGTAAAATCAATGAGGAGGGGAAAACAGTAATTATTGCCAGCCATATTCTAGGAGAGATAGAAAAAGTGTGTACCCGAATTTTAATGATTCAAAATGGAGTCATTATAGAGGAGGTCAATCTTCAAGCAACAAATGAATTGGCTTATTTTGAAATCAATAGCCATCAAAAAGATCGACTTCTACAATATTTACACGCATCAGAAAGCATTCAAAAAGTCGAAAAAACAGCAGAGGATAATATTTTAATTGCCCTTCCACCTGATTTTGCTACAGATGATTTGATGCGTTCCCTTGCCCAACAAGACCTATACGTTAATCACTTTGTCCAAAAATCTGCTGACTTAGAAAGGCTATTTTTGAAAAGGGAATAGTACTCGAATCATTTTATTTTTCCTTAATCCTCCCCCTTTCCACAATCTAATATACAATGATTAAAAATCTCCGCATAGAATGGCTCAAGCTGGCAAAGAACAATAGCTTTTGGATTGTCTTATCCATATTTGTCTTGTTCTCCGCTTTTATGCTCAAAACTTATGTCATTGACGAAAGAGTAAAAGAGCTAAGTGAACTGCTAACCGTCACTCTAGCAGCACTTTCCCTACCCATTATCTTTTTCAATGGCTTTATTCCAACGATTATTGGACAAGAATTTCGGTTCAATACCCTGAAATTTGAGTTATTGGGCGGTTTCACCCGTCTACAAAAATTCTTCGCCAATCTCGGCAGCATTGCCCTCTACGCCCTTATATTTAGCCTCTTATTCGGGTTATTTTCTGTACTATTTTTATGGATAGACCTTTCCCAGTTCCCCACATTCAATGGAGCAGTCCTCAAAAACTGGCTTTTGATTCTAGGTATCTTTTTCTATTACTGCTATTTTCTCAATACATTGACCTTAGCCATCAGAAATACAGGCTTAACCATGTTCATCGCCTTCGTTTATTTCTTTGTCAATACCTACTTATCATCTACTGAAGCCTATGCCAAAATAGCAAGCCTTTTTCCTGTAGGTGCATTGTACAATATCATTACCCCACTAATCGAAACAGACCCCAATAAATTACCAAAGGACATATTCGATCCTTATTGGGTCATCGCCATTTCTACCATTGTATTTCTATTGATTAATTTATGGCAGTTAAAATATAGAGATGTAAGATAAGAACTTAGCAATTCTTCGTTTTGTCCTTGAATTTTTCCATAAACTGATCATGATATTCTTTAGGATATTCTTTTTGAATAGAACGTACCTTAGAGGAATTACGCCCTAAGCAACTAACACGATCCTGATCTTTATTGATCTTATTACAATTACAATACTCTCTAGATAAAATCTTAGTGTGCATTTCAATAGCTGTTGCTGCTCCTTCTGGGGTATTGGCCATCTTTGCCAATTGCTTATCTGCCTCAGAAACAATCACCTTCGGAGCAGCCGCATTAGCTCCCTGGTTATTAGAGTTGGTTGCCCCTTCCCCACAAGCAAAAAAGCACAAGCTTAAACATAAAATAATTACATGAATGAGTTGGAATTTCATAGTCTTTTAATCAAGAATTAAGGAATTACATTTGTTTCATCAACAAAACAAAATAGTATCAAACCACAAAATTATTATTTTCAAGCAATTTTACCCAAAATACACCTACTAAGTAACAGTAAAAAAACATCTTCCTCATTTTAATTGGCCAATTTAACCCTATACTTCGTTAAAAAGTCTCGCCGATACTCGCTAAACCAAACTTTTTTATCAAGAGTAAAAAAAAATATAGTTCCATTTTACGCTTATTTTTTAGTACTTTTTTTCATACGCAATAAAAAAGAAAAAACCAATATAAAACACTATAAAACAACACTTTAAACATTAAAAAAAATAAAAAAATCGAATCAAAAAGCCATAAAAAATCAGTATTTTTGAGCAAAATTGTCCTTGTAATAGGTATAGTTAGTCCTTATTTTTGGTACTAGAAAATATGAACAATTAAGGTCGAAGTTTTTTCATAGTCGTTCACATCCGTGTTAATAAAAGATAATTTACCTTGGTAGGGTTTGAGTAAGTTATCATTTGTTGATGCGGATTTTTTTTTGCTACTCATTTATCTATCCAATAATAAGCTTATCTAATGCTTTCTCATCAAATTATTTGCTTCTAAAAACTAATATACCTAATTTGCAGTTTCCTTCTTAATCAAGCAACTAAAACACATCAAAAAATATATTTAACTTTTTCTATTTTAAATTTTTAATTAAAATAGGCTCAACACCATTCAAAGCATATGGCAATTTACTTCTCCACACCCGCTATTGTACTAGGCAACAAATGTTATGACAATGATGACATTGTAGAAGTTGTCAAAAGTAATTATCAAGGAACTGAGGAAGAATGGAAGCGAATCAAGGTGGGTATCAATTACATCTTTCGACTATGTGGCACAAAAAAAAGGTATCTGGGCAGAGCTGAAGGAAGAACAACTGGAAGCTACGCTGCTGAAGCAGTACAAAAATGCTTAGAGGCACACCAAGTCTCCCCTGATCAAATAGACCTTCTCATTTGGGGCGGTCTTTTAAGGGAATATTTGGAACCAGCTACCTCAATGGAAGTTGCCGCACATCTAGGGATTAAAAGATTATTGGCATTTGATGTCACCTCCGCCTGTTCGGGCTTCCTGCAATCCCTACAAGTAGCATCCAGCATGATGCAAGCCAATCCCAACATCAAAACGGCTGTTTGTTGCTCGGCAGATTTTGTCAATGACCCCTATCTGCCCACCAATTACCTCGACTTCAACATTCAATCCTTCAAGGAACTATCCACCAAAGCCGCAGGTTTAACCATCAGTAATGCAGCGTCTGCGATGCTCTTGACAAAGGAACCTTTAGCCAAAGGAGGTGCCGCCATCAAAGACATCAAAAGCATTGCCATTCCAGAAAGTTACGACTGTTGCAAAGTGCCTATCTCAGGACACTTTACCTCAGATAGTAAGAAAATCTTTGATCTAGGATTGGAACATGTACCAGTAGCAATCACCAAGCAACTGAAAGAATTAAACTGGACGGTAGAAGACGTTGCCTACTTCCTGTCTCACCAACCCAGTAAAACCATCATTCACCAGCTTTGTGATCAAATTGGTATCGACCGAGTGAAAGCTCCCGTCACCCATCATTTATACGGCAACACCATCTCGAACACAGTTCCTTTAGGCATGCATCATTTATGCGAGACAGCAGGGCTGAACAATGGAGACAAAATCCTATTATCTAGTGCAGGAGCAGGATTTAGCATGGTCTCGATTGCAGCAGAATGGGCTTGCTAAAGAATAAACACCCAAAAAAGCATTCACTTCACCCATCCTAACAAACCACACCCATATCATCATTTTATCACTTTCCCTCATTATGACTTATCAACAGCTACAAAACAATAGACAATACCTATTACTTGAATGTATTACAGGCAGTAAAGCATATGGACTTGATTTGCCAACTTCTGATACGGATATTAAAGGAGTATTTTACCTCCCCAAATCCGAATTGCTCGGCATGACATATACGCCGCAGGTCAATGACGAAGGCAATGACCAAGTATATTATGAACTCGGCCGTTTTATAGAATTGCTGTACAAGAATAACCCTAATTTATTAGAGTTATTGAGTACAGATGGGGATGCTATATTATATCAGCACCCGATTATGGAAAGCATTAAGGCAGAACTATTTTTGTCGAAGCTGTGCAAGAGTACTTTTGCGGGCTATGCATTTACCCAAATCCGAAAAGCGAGAGGATTGAACAAAAAGATTGTCAATCCCATGAAAAAAGAAAAGAAAACCTTGCTGGAATTTTGCTATGTCCTTTATGGACAAGGTTCCATTCCCGTAAAAAAATGGCTGGAACTCAAAGGATGGCAGCAGGAAAATTGTGGGCTGGTTAATATGCCTCATGCAAAGGATGTTTATGGCATTTTTTATGATCCACAAGGCGATGCAGACTTTCAAGGCATCATTAGAAAAAATCATTCGACAAAGGTGGCTTTGAGTAGTATTCCTAAAGCATTTGAACCTGTCGCTTATTTGCATTTTAATGAAGATGGTTATAAGAAATATTGCAAGGATTATAAAGAATATTGGGAATGGGTGAATAAAAGGAATGAGGCACGTTATGAAAATACGATTGCATCAGGCAAAAATTACGATGCCAAAAATATGATGCACACTTTTAGATTATTAGATATGGCGGAAGAAATTGCCATTCACCAAAAAGTAATTGTCAAAAGACCGAATAGAGATTTTTTATTGCAAATTAGAAGGGGAGAAATGGAGTATAAGGATTTGGTAGAACGTGCCGAGCAAAAGGCCAAGTCGATTGAAAAGGTATATGAACAAAGTAAGCTCATGGAAAAGCCAGATTATAAAATAGTTAACCAATTATTGATCGATTTGCGGAATAAACTGTATTATTGAATATACAAATCAAAACCACAGCTATGCAAACACCTATCAACCTAGCAGAAGTACCTGAGTTCTATCAAGGGTATGTTCGACTAGTGCCAGAACTCGATTTAATCCAAGCACTAGAAGAAAATTTGGACGCAGCGAAAGCCCTATTCCTAAGTATACCCGATGACAAAGCTGACTATCAATACGCTGAAGGCAAATGGAGCATTAAGCAATTAATACAACACTTGATTGATGCCGAAAGGGTCATGGCTTACCGAGCCATGCGTTTTGCCCGAAAAGACAAAACTTCTTTACCAGGCTACAATGAAGACGACTATGCCGCAGCAGCCAATGTCAGCCATCGAACACTACAAGACCTCATCGAAGAGTGGCAACTCATCCGACAAGCCAGTATTATACTCTTTAAAAATTTAGATCAGGAAGCTTGGCAACAGAAAGGCGATGCCAATGGATTTCAATTATCTGTATTATTGATGTGTTATGTCTGCGTCGGACATACTCGACATCATTGCAAAGTCTTAAAGGAAAGGTATGAGGTCTAAATGCACCTCGTAAAATCTATTTTCTACTATAAAAAACACAAAGTCAACAGTCGATCATTCAAAGTGAACCACCTACTGCACTTTTCTAAAAGTCAAGGTTAACCAAGGCTTTCTTTGGAAACGCTTACCATCTTGGTCATAATAATATCGACTGTTGGCAATACCATAAGCCCAATCATAACGAGCCTTTCCCTTCAGCACCAGCAAACTCCCCTCCTCCAATAACCAACGCCCCTTATTTGTCGTATCTCTTTTTTCTGTAAAAGTCATATTATTAGCCGCACAAAGACTCAATAACACTATCGGTTCCCCCAACTTAACAACATCAGTAGCATGGTTCGCCAAACCCTGAGCAGGTAAATACTCATCAATCGTCAATTGATTAGGCAAAGTATCTATAATATGCTGTCGAAGGAGTTGAAAAACAAGCTCCGTTGCCCAATTTGGCAAAGGCCCCAAACTTTCCGAATCCTCAATCCCTCCATGCTCATAATCATAGACAAAACCATAATGCTGCACCCGTCTTTTACCCGCCAACAACCAATCCTGCTGGTTAATCTGACGCAATAATTGATTCCGTTCTATATAATGCAAAAAATCGGGATAATAAGACAGTCCCTCAATACCCAAAATAGCTGCTTTATTAGTAGTAGAAAAGCTATTAGGCGCAACATGATCTAAATGAAATAATGTTAGCTGACGAGACATAATGACTTTTTTTTTGGCAAAATACCAAAATTATTCCAATTATACAAATATAGAATAAGTGTTGTAGGGTTCAGCACAACCGAAAGCCCTACAACACGACAGCAGCGCATTAGACTCTTAGTCCTCTAACTAATTCATATTCTTTTGATTGCATTCCATATTGTGCTTTAATATAGGCCTTGATCCGTTTAACCCGCTCCTTTAGCTGTCCATACAATAAATTACGTACAGAGCGAGCTGCTTTGAGCGTGTGTACCTTTTCGGCAACCTCGTCATTTAAAGCATTAAGCTGATTGGAAAATTTTTGTAATTCTTCGATCTTTAGGATTGGATTGGAGGGATTGTAATCAGGGAGGGACTGGAGGATCTGAACTAAATTTCTAAATGCTTGGGTGAGTGAACCATAAGAACGTTGAGAGCGACTAACCGTTCCACTCTCTTTCTCGTTATCAGGATTTTGTGGCGGCTTGGCAACTTTCGTATTTCTAATTACTTTTACTTGATTATTAATCAGTTGAAAAGCTTTAGACTGTTTGCCATACTGTGCTTCCACAGCTCCTCGAATCTTTGTCACCAACTTCATCAGGGAGTTCTCGCTACCTTTAAATGCTTGAACTCGCCGATCTACTGCTAAACTATAAATGTCCTTATTTAAAGCCACTTGGCTGTTAGTCGTGGTGATCTGTTGTAATAAGTCTCCGAACTGTTCAACCTGTTCTTCCACACGAGGCGGACTATAATTAGGGAACTTCTGAATGTATTGCAACAGATCCTGTGCCTGTCGCAAACGGTTGCCGAGACTTGCTTCTGTAATATTAGCCATATAAAACTATTGATTTGGGGGAGGAGTACAGAAATTGTGTGTAACGAAAACTATGCAGTATATAAACTAGCCAAGCATTTTGAATAAACTGAAAAAGCAAGGGATACTTTTTACTCCAAATAAACTAGAATGAACCTTCTTGAATATTATTCAAAATGCAGGACTAATTAATTCGAAAGCTAGGGTCTTCTTATCATTCATAATGAGTGAAACTGTGTAAAAGCATGTAATAAGCTGTTGTTACATTAATTTAACTGTAAAACTCCAAATGGTGAAATAATAAAATGTCATTATAAACTGTGCTTATGCTATTATTAATTTCAATACATTTGGTGTTGAATAAAATAACTGTATGGCTAATTCCTTTTTGTCGATGTATAATTGAGCCACAAAAAAACAATCATTTGTGTTTGCTATAATTGATTTAATCTAAAAAATTCAAGGCAGTATTAATTAAACAGTATTCGTAAATAAAAAATGTTAAGATTATATATAGCATAAAATAAAACAATTGTCATTGTTAGTACACATAAGCACAGTATCATTTAATTAGAAATGATAGATATTATTTTATAATTTGTATAATAAGGGAAGTAAGGGATAGTGCTACACTTGATAATAGCTGCATTAAGGTTTTCGGGTTCTTTTTAATTTTTATAAATGAAATAATAAGGGAAGTAAGGGTCACTGTCATTCCTAAAAACAACAGCTATAAGGTTTAAGGGGTCTTTTTTATTTTCCTAAATCACATAATAAGGGAAGTAAGGGTCAATGTCATTCTATATCAATGGCATCTAAAGGGTTTTAGGTTTTCTGTTTAGGATTTCAATAAGGTATAGTCAACTAATAGATATATAAACTAATCAATGAGTAAGGAAATAAGGAGTATAATCTTATAGAATTTAGAAGGGGAATAATTGATAAATAAGTAGGAAAGCCAATGGCTTTTTTTTGTTTTTATTATTAAAAAATTACATTTGCTGAAACAAAACCGATAAATCCAAAATAGGTAAATAGATAATGATTTGTCTAAGTTAAATTAAGAAGTAATGGTCAATAATAATAAATCATTGATTTGACCATTACTATGATAGTAAAGAAGGTGTTTTTTGTGGTAAAACATGACTTTATTAGAGATAATGTAATGATACATTATTAACTCAACACATAGTAGTATAAAATGATCCTTTTGATCTCTAAAAAAATAAGTTCATGTTGGAAAATAAAACAAACCACATACATCTTGCATTAGCTAAAATACAATCGAGAGATATGTAGTTTGATTGAAACAATCTTTAAGAGAGAAAACTAGGATTTGAATGGATTCTTAGGCCTCGTAAATAAATTGTGGAAGTGTTGATAAACTAGGTCAGAAAAAAGGGATATATAAGGGAATTTTTATTTTTATCTAACCAAAACCTTTTAGTAAAATTGTTTATCAACACAAACACACAATTTGAGGGTAGAAGGGATTTTTTTTTACTAACAATAAAAAATAGGTGAAAAGGATTTTTTGTTCGTTTGATTGTATATACGGGAGCTTTTGCAAGAATGTTACAAAACTTGCCTAGAATGTTTTTTTCAATAAGGTGGGAAAAGAAGTGTACATAAAGCTTACAAAAAAATTAGCTTTAGTTTTATTTTTTTTCATGCTGTGCAAACAATCAACTTGACCGATTATAAAATGATTTTTATTGATTTATATTTTTAAGACATAAAAACTAAAATTACTAATTTATTGAATAGAATTAAATAAAGAGTGCATAAAATTATAAGATCAAAATACAAAATAAGATAAGCTGTGAGCATTTATGAATCAACTAGGTACACTTTCATATTATAAATGCAAAAAATATATTGAGCTGTGTACAAATCAAATAGAGGAGAAAGTTTTTTATAATACTTCGTGCAAACTTTACATAATTAATAATTCATTGATCATCTTTAAGTATATCTTTTCATTATTCCATCATCTATTTTTGCCCCAAAAGAAACTAAAATAAAAAAAGCGACTTTAAAAGTGAGAGATTAAGTAAAAGATATTAAATTTGTTAATCATCTTCTCTAAAGGAGTGTGTATATTGAATGAATTTGATAATCTTTGCGTTACGCAATGTATATGGGATTAATGTAAGCAGGAGAGTTGCTAGAAGGAGTTTTTATCACTTAAAACTCCTGCAATCAACATATGATTTCTGCCTGCGCTACACCTACGCATGAAAGCTTTGTATAGCTTGACTGCAAATTTATTTTATTGGATCTATTATTGGCTGCGCTTCGGCTCAGTCATTAACAGCTAGTACTTGAGTATCGGCTGTTAATGAAGAAATTCTAATACATACTTCTTTTTAGAAGATACATTACTACCGCCACCATAAATCATACCATAATACTATTTAATTATATTGACATTTAACTTTTGATTTATTAATTGATTACTTTGCCAATAACCAAAAATAAAATAGCAGATCAATTTAAAGAATGTAACAATTTAAAAAGTTTTGCCCACTTTTTAAATGAGCTTTATTATAGCCAAGAAAGTAGTATTAAACAATCAAAACAATCCAATTTACCCACCGAAAGACCTATCATTATTAAGAGACAAACATTATGTTATTTCTTGTATAAACATCCCACCGCCTACCATAGCTTTGCTATTGCCAAGAAATCAGGAGGAAAACGAGTGATCAATGCACCAGTTCCAGCACTCAAACGCATTCAAAGAATGATTAAAATGGCTTTAGAAAGTATTTATACGCCCTTACCACAAGTTACCGGTTTTGTAGCAGGTAAAAATATTGTAGACAATGCTCGTTTACACCTCAATAAAAAATATGTTTACAATATTGACCTGAAAGATTTTTTTCCCTCTATTAGTTGGAAAAGAATTTGGGCGGTCTTAGGCAAAGTTCGACCTTTCAAAATAAATAATGAAGTGGCTAGAATTATTGCCAATCTGTGTACTTATAAAGGGACATTGCCACAAGGTGCCCCCACTTCGCCCATTTTATCCAATATGGTGTGCTTGCGTTTGGATTTAAATTTATATCGCTTATCCAAAAAAATGAAATTCACCTACAGCCGTTATGCAGATGACATCACCATATCTTGTAATCACAATATATTTATCCCCTCTTTCCGCCAACAATTATTTAATATTATTAAAAGAGAAGGTTTTGAGGTAAATGAACGCAAGGAAAGGCTGCAAACATATAATGTACGCCAAAATGGTAAATGGATTCGAGAGCAACAAAGGGTAACTGGGATTGTGGTGAATAAAAAGTTGAATCTACCTCGTCATTATATTCGCAATCTGCGGGCAATGATTCATAATTGGCAAAAGTATGGCTATCAACAGGCCGCTCAACAATTTATTTATTATTACCAAAGAGAGAAAGGATTCATTAGAAACAAAGCCAATATGCCTTCTTTTGAAAGAGTGGTCGCTGGTAAGCTTGCCTTTTTAGGAATGGTTAGAGGAAAGGAAGATCCTATTTATCAATTGCTCAAATTAAAGTTCAATAAATTGTGTACAAAGCCTTTGTATAGTGAAAAAGAGTTGAAAGATATTTTAGAAATATGGCAAAAAGAGGGAATTGATGCGGCGATGAAACAGTTTTATAGGGTAGAGTATGTGAATAAGAATTAAATGATCATTTTATGTAAACATATTGACTTATTCTTTAGCTAAAATAATAGATTATTTGGCTTTAATATCAACGGCTAACTTTGCCTGTAAGTCAATAAACACAAGCGGTTCATCCCCCTAGCCCCCTTCAAAGGGGGATGGATTTGTCTGCAAAAAATAGACCTTATTGAGCTGCATTTATTATACATTTTGTGATGATTTTATTATCCATTATTATTTATTAAACATCAAAAAACCCTATCTTCATTCTATGGATTATACTAAATTACAATTTTACAAAGATTATCAAAAAGCCTTAGCAGCTTTACAGGCGCAGGGAACAAAAGCAAACATCTTAAAAGAATTGCAGTTTAGCCCAGATATTGTTAAAGACTTAAAATATACTTATCAAAATAAAGGGAAACAACAATGGCGAAAGGAGATCGCTCATTTACCCAAAGAAGTCGCTTCTTTTTTTCGCCTGTTTGTAGATCCAGATGCCTTTAAGTTTTTGACACATGACTGGGCAGGCTATGATGTGCGGAGATATAATTATCAAAAAGTCAGAAAAAAAGCCATTCAGGTCTTTGATGAAAAAACGAAAAGCTATGCCATTCCTAAGCAATTGTATAAACGTTTAGAAGCATTCCTAAAAAGTGAAGCTGCCGACTGGTTTTATTTTAAAAATGGCAAAACCCATCGACCTAAATTGGGATGGTCTGCGCCAAAGGTGCGTGCATGGTGTGAACAAAACAAAGGATTCCACCCAGTACGTAATGAGGAGTTTAGTGAACAAATGATCCAACCTTTTAAGCGAAGTATAGAGATTAAAAATAATAGAGACCTAAATTATATGGTGCAGCGCAATTTGAAACTTAAATTGGGCAAAAATTACATCAATGAGTTTGATATTAAATACATCAACTTAGAAAAGGCCAACTTTTATACCGATTATTTTATTATAGAAGCAGCTTTGCAACATATTTTGCAAGCGATTAAAGAGCGAGCGAATGCGCCTTATAAAAAGAGAATGATTCTTGAGGTAAAAAGAAGTGTCATTAGTGGCTTTAGACAATATCAATTCATTATTACGCACCTTCATTCTAAACCAAATTGCCCAGCCGATTTGAGTTTTTTATTGAAGAATGATTTAAGAACCATTGAGAATCTCTTATTTGGTTTATGTGATTGGTCTATAGAAGCCCATTTTGAGGATGGTTATTGGCGCATTCCTATTTTGTATGAAGGTTTGAAAAAAGTGTTGGTAACAGATCAACATGGAAATAAAAAATATAAAATAGATCGGAAAAGTCAGCCCAATAATCGGCTTCCTTTGGATCAAAAACCATTAGGATTTAAACACGTATTAACATTCTATGCATAAAAAAATATATTTGATAGATGATGACCAAGATGAACAAAGGTCGAAGTATTATCAGGCAGGTCATGTGGTAGATGGGAGATATGCGGATACATTGGTCAATATCCAGCGCATTTTACCCAAAGAACAGGAAGCATTATTAAAAAAGCTACAAACAGCAGCAGCAGTCTTAATCCACAAAACATTTCCAGACTTTAATGATAGCGGTCATGCTAGGAGTCAAACCAATTTTAGTCAATATTTAATTACAGAATTGGAACGTAAAATTCCCCTTTGTGTGTTCACTTATAGCATGCAACATTTTATATTTGATGCGGCTAAAAATCCAAATTATGTTCCGCAATTAAACAAAAGATTATTCTATGCTCATCTGGAAGACTTTATAAAGCATTATGAAAAGGAAAGGGTGATTGATTTTAGGGTTTTAGTACAAGGAAAACATTTTAAAGCACAAGCTGCAAAGCCCTATTATACCACCATTTATCAAAAATTAATTCAACAACCGCCTCATATATTGTTTGATCCTTTGACCGTATATGATGCACTAGAAAACTTCTATGCTCAAACATCCAGTACCAAGAATTTTGAGGACTTTGTATTTGATTTAACCGACCATCCCATAAGTACCGCTTCCTTTTTAACCTTATTAAATAAAATGTACAATTCCCTCCTACGCTATGGAAAAAATATACATCATTGAACCCCATAATGGCTTTTTAAAAACCCTTTTTCCTGATTGGGAAAACATAGATATGTTGCCCATAGCCGAAAATGCGGATGAAGAATTAGATGCTTTTATCCAAAATCACCTTTTAGCCATCAAAGCTCAAGCTTTTATTATTCCTGTGGAAATGACTTGGAATGGATTGGTTGGTTTGCGGCTGGCCATGCACATTAGACTGACTCCCCTACTCGGTTTAAACCGATTTACCCCCATTATTTTAGTGGCCAATCGTTCTTTAGAAGATTTATTATTAGAACAAAAAGATCAAGATAAAACTGCCTTATTGACGATTACCAAAGGCACTGCCCTTTGTAATTTTAATCCACAAGACATAGAAGCCCATTTACAAGCCCTGTCCAAAATCAATCCTTTAGCATTTCCACAAGCCGTTTTAAATAATATTTACCTTCATCCACCTACAGGAAGTCATGCTTTAGCGAATTTATGGGGAGCCTTTGTGTTTGATAAAGTAGCTAATCTGCATCAAATCAGTCAAGCAGAAACCATAGCCCAAAAGCAATTGTATTTTAAATATTTGGCGGCCAAAAATGAGGATTATAGTTTAGTGAATCGACCTATAAAAAAAGCCAAACCAAAACCAGATTTATATATTGCAACTCCTAGATTAAAAGTTGTTGGTAAAATTGATTTAAATCGTCCCAATAGCATTCCTCAAAAAAAACGAGTATTATTAATTGATGATAAAGCAGATCAATATTGGGCAAAGGTGTTACAAGCTTTTTTTAAGGAAGCAAACTTTCAAAGCATTGGTTTACAAAATGGAGAAAGCTATGCAGATTTTAAAACACGTATATTACAAAAAATCAAAGCCGATTGGGACTTAATTCTCCTCGATTTACGCCTCAATCCCCTTGAAGAAAGCCGTTCACAAAAGCCTGAAGCCTATTCGGGTTATGAAATTCTAAGTGAAATCAAGCTGTGGAATGATGGAACGCAGGTAATTATATTTACTGCCTCCAATAAAGCATGGAATCTAAAGACTTTATTAACCGATGGGGTGTGGAATAAGGAATATGGTCGATACATTAAGGCAGATGGTTATTATATTAAGGAATCGCCAGAGCTGAATCAAGATCAGGACTTTGTAAAACACAATTTCCGCAACTTCCGCAAACAAGTCAAGAACGCCTTTGCAAAAAACTACTTGCGACGCATTTATCAAGAAAAGGAAGATCTAGTCGAACACTTATTGCGCCTACATGGACATCGCCACTATATAGATATGTTGGAAGACATCGTTGTTCAATTGCACTTTGCTTATGAAACTTTAAAGCTGGCCAATCCACACAATCGCTTTTTTGCTTTTGCTTTTTTGGCATTCTATAAAGTATTTGAAATCTTGATGGATTATTACTATCGTCACAAAGATAATACTTCGACCTTAGTAAAATTAGCCAAGGTGATGAAGGATAATTTCAATCAGCCCAATGATT
>JAHDFT010000462.1:1645-4198 GCA_020628015.1 Bacteroidota bacterium | reverse complement strand
AATATAAGATATATCATCCCAATTATAAACTCACCCCCAAATATCTTAGAACTAGCTAATTTTAAGTTCTGATTAATAAAATTTGTTTTCCCCTAGTAAACAAGCAAATAGTTTAGTATCTTGCTTTTAATTGAATGTTTTATGCGTCTTTCTTTACCCCTTTATATTTTATCAATAACACCCTGCCTAACATCAACATTTTAAAACAAAAACAACTGATATGAAGCATATTTTGACACTCTTGTTTGCCTGCTTTCTGATACAACCATTAATGGCACAGGAAAACTACCTAAGTTTAGCTCTCAGTAAAAATAATTTGGGGCTACCCTTTGGCAATCTATTTCAACCCACGCTAGGGGCTGGTTTGGAAATAGGCTGGATAAAACCTTTTAAGGATAAGGAAAAACGATTTATACGTGCTTATACGGGTGGCTATTTTAAATCACAAGATTCTGGTCTCTATTTGGGGGCAGAATTTTTAAATAGATACCCTATAAATGAGCGATTAACACTAGGATTTAGTTATGGATTGGCTTATTTACATAGTTTTAATTTGAATCAGGTATATTCCATTAACCAAGCACCTGATTGGCAAAGTGGTGGTCATGGTGGGAGTCCTTCTGCCTTGATTCGATTAGGTGCAATTGCTGAATATCAAGTTGCTGATCAGTATCGCATTGTTTTGAGGCTTATTGAAGGGCTGCAAATCCCTTATACTAGGTTGATTGGTGGTACAACTCGGTCAAGTCTTCAATTGGGTTTGATGTATCAACTTTAATCCATTTCTATTTTTTACGTTATCAAAATCAATTCTCCATGCATAAAGGAATCTACTTATTTATTATCTTATTTTTATTGACGAGTGCTTGTCAAAAAGAAGCCATGCATAGTGTTAGCACTTGTACAGACAATCCTCAAAGCGATGCTAATATTCAGGAAATTGCGGATAAATATACGGCTTTGGGTATTCCAGGTGTGGCCATTATTATTCAAAAGGGAGATGCACCTATGCAAGCGGTGTATTCAGGCTTTGCTTCATTGGGTGAACAGGTGCCTGTGGGAGCTTGTCACCATTTCCACTCTGCCAGCCTTGCCAAAACCTATTTTGCTGCTTTGACCCTGAAACTGGCCGAACAAGGAAAAATCGACCTCAATAGTACCATTGGCGATCATTTGACAGGAGATTATCTCGAAGCAGTAGATCAATTTAAGGAGGTGCAGATTGCTCAATTATTGGATCATTCTTCTGGGATTCCTAGCTTTTATACGATCAATCATATACTGCGCTATTTTGATGATTTTGACCGTATTTTTAGTCACCTAGAAATGCTTGAATTTATCAAGGGAAAAGACTTTGATTTTGAATCTGGCACAGAAGTTCGTTATTCCGATACCAATTATTTGCTTATTGCCTTGATTTTAGATACAATTGTAGAAGGGAAAACGCATATAGATTTGGTTTATGAGGAATTATTGACCCCACTTGGTTTGGCGGATACTTATTATGATGTGGATGTGAATTTTCCAGATCAAAACGTGCTGGTGAATTGCTATAATGATTATTATGGAGATGGCAATTTACAGAATGTGACCGAGCTAGAAAGGCAATTTGCGGAAATGAATATTGGTCATGATTCTTTTATCGCCAAGCCAATAGATTATTTTCACTTTTTTCATCAATTAATGACTGGTCAATACCTCTCGGATGCTTCCCTAGAACAAATGTTGACCTTTACACCCTATAAACTTAGCTTTGCGCTACATCAGGCAGAGGGTATGGGCATTAGAAGGACGATGCATGAAAGTAACGAGGCTATTCGGATTGGTCATTTTGGGGCAACGGTGGGTTCTGCGAATACCATGCTTTACTACCCTAGTCATGATGTCTACTTGGTGGTTTGTGCGAATTTTGGTCGCTATTTTGATGGCAAGGTGACGGAATTGTTTACAACAAAGTTTGAGGATTTTGGGGTGACAGGGAATTTAATTGGCGATTTGGAGGCTTATTTATTGCAGTAGATAATTGATAAAATACTTTAATATTGCAGATAATGGACAGCAACAAAACCAAACCATATAAAATCAGCTTCCGAGCAGCCAATATCAATGATCTTGAAACCTTAAAATATTGGGATCAACAAGTCCATGTTATCGAGGCTGATCCCAACGATGATTGGAATTGGGAACTTGAACTCCTTCGTCAACCCGAATGGCGAGCACAATTAATCGCAGAACTGGATGGTCAGCCAATCGGCTTTGTACAAATCATTGACCCAGCCGAAGAAAGCACTCATTATTGGGGTAAAAATATTGGTACAGATAAACGAGCAATTGACATTTGGATTGGAGAGGCTATAAATCTAGGAAAAGGATATGGAACGCAAATGATGCGAATGGCTTTAGAAAGGTGTTTTGCCAATGAAGCAGTAAAGGAAGTCTTAATTGACCCTTTGCCCAATAATGAAAAAGCCCTACGATTTTATGAGAAAATGGGGTTTGAGTTTAAGGAGAAAAGGACTTTGGGAGGAGAGGAGTGTTTGGTTTATGGGATGA
>JAHDFT010000462.1:0-1545 GCA_020628015.1 Bacteroidota bacterium | reverse complement strand
ATGAAAACAAATAAATATTCAAAACCTCAGAATGGTGTTTTAACTAATCCAATGAATACTGATTCAAAGGAATTTAAAGAGTTGCAGTTATTTTTATCCAATAAAGCAGATAATTTAAGTGAAAAACAAAAAATACAATTAGAGCTTTTTGCACTTCAAGTAAAAATGGAAGATTATATCAAAAGTACTGATAGTGAAGATAATATCACTACCGTTGGGGATTTTCTTCGATTATATATTGACAAGCTAGGTATAAAACAAAATAAATTGGCTAGTTATATTGGTCTTAAACCATCAAATCTCAATAAAATATTATCAGGAACTCGGAAAGTAAATTTTGAGCTTTCTTTTATCCTTGGACAAATTTTTAACTTAGATCCAAAAATTTGGATGTTGATCCAAGTAAAAAATGAATATATAGAATTAAGAAACAATAGAGATGTATATTTCAAAAATTTCAAATTAGAAGATTTAGTTGAAGGATCAACTAGAAGTTAAATTGTAATGAAAAACTGGCACCAACAAATCGACCAAACCTCACCAGCAAATCCCAATATTGTGTATACCTTGGAAAAGGCTTTTGAGATTATAGTAATGCATGAGATAAGGCATTTGGAACAGGCAAAGCGAGTCAAGGAAGGAATGACCTAACAAATTCAATAGAATCACAGCAAAATCAACACCCTCTCCAAACCATACAATACTCCCCTACTCTATCCTCTAAAAAATAAACAAAAGAGGCATAACCCTAAAACCCATCCCTAATCTCCTCCAAAATAGTGATCAATTCTTGAATCTCTTCCAGTTTCACATTCTTACTGGAAGTATATCGTATAGAGTGACCTTCCCCACTTGATTCTTCAATCTTAATGCCATCATCACATGCATCAATACAAATACCACATTGATCGAAATCAATATCCAGCAATGTTTCTACATCCAAAGCTGTATTGATAGCATCAATTTCTTCACTCGTCAAAGCTCGTTCCTTGTTTATTTCGAAGTCTTCACAACTGTCCTCTAAAGAAAATTTGACTCTTTTTTTCTTTGTAATGGTGATCTGTCTAGTAGGGATACACCAGCCACATTGCGTAGTGAAGCTTAAACTTTCAAAAGAAAAATTATCCTTTAGCCTTGCTTCTTTTTCAGCACAGGATAGGGATAATATAGAAAGGGAAATTAAAATCAAGCCAGCGAAAATTTTGGTGAATGGATTCATAATGATTATTTGTTTATAGGGATATTGAGTGATTTAATAGTTCATAGACATGATTGGTGGGCTTATCGGTTGCTTTGGATTTTTATTTCATTTGATTGACTTGCCCTAAAAATAATCAAGCAAATCCCTAAATCCTATAATCGGGATTCAAACAAAGGAAAGAAAGAAGCCTCACCAAGCATGGATTCTTTGACGGTTATATTTATCCGTAAGTCAACTGGGACAAGCGGTTCATCCCCCTAGCCCCCTTCAAAGGAAAATGTAACGTTTCGCTTACATGTTTGATTGATCGGTGTGACTATTCTAAAAAAAATCCTACAAATCCC
>JAHDFT010000461.1:2954-4202 GCA_020628015.1 Bacteroidota bacterium | reverse complement strand
AAATTTCCCTAACCAAAATTTGTACACTTATTTTTCACTCGTTCCTAAGTATTTTTTACCCAATTATTCTTCCCTTAATCCATTCAGAATAGTACCTTCTTTAGCAAATAATTTAAGTGTATAATCTCCAATAGCTCCTTCCTCTGTACTCACCACCACATAATATTTTCCAGGTTGAATGACTAAAAAAGCATCTATTGATACTGCAGCAGCCGTTCCCGAATCTTCTATTTTAGTACGAGCTTCATTGAGCAAATGGATTTTTCCTCTAGCCGCCTCAGTAGCATCTAGGGTTAAATCAACATAAGTATTCGGTGTTTCTACTTCAAAGCTATATTCTGGATTACCCACTTCCTTATCATGAGAATGCCCCTTACCTAAAGTCCAAGTACCATCTTTTTTATAGGAAGCAGAAGCAATACGGGTAAAATCAGTAATCACTCCTTCCTCACCATACAAAGTAAGATTATAATTCCCAATATGTCGTTCTTCCACAGAAGCAACAATAGTATAAGTACCTGGATTAATAATCAAAAAGCCTGTAACAGAAGATAAGGAAGCAGTATTGGAGTCCTCTATTTTCGTTCCTGCATCATTAACAATGATAACACGTCCTCTTGCTTCTTGCAACGATTCCAAAGTAATATCTACATAACTATTGACCTGATTATTGACAAAAGTATAATGGTGATTGCGGAAAGAATTCTGCTCATAACCACCGCCACTTTCCCATTCATCACTCGCATCAAATGCGGTAACTGGAATTTGACGAAGGTTTTCAATATTTTTTCCTGTAACCTTCATTTGATAATCCCCAATATTAAATTCGCCTGTAGTTGCCACAATTCTATAAGTACCTTTTTCAACAATAAAAGCATCCTCAATAGTCACATCCACTCCAGAACGAGAACTCTCTATAGAAGTACCTTTATCATCCACTAAAAAAATTTGTCCCTTAGCTGTTTCTGGGGAGGTTAAATTGATATTGATGGTGACATTATTTGCAATCACATCAATAAGATACTGGTCATTGCGATAAGAATTATAATCCTTACCACCACCTGGTTCCCAACGCCCAGAGGCCTCAAGTGTTGTTTCTGAAACTAAATTGTCATCATCATCATCCCCGTCCCCATTATCGGCACACTTACTTTGGTCAGGTACAAGTGTACAACAGGAAGGTAGATAAAATAAAGTGGATAAAAAAAGCAATAGCAAGACTGATTGTTTCATGGTTTGTTGTTGTTT
>JAHDFT010000461.1:0-2854 GCA_020628015.1 Bacteroidota bacterium | reverse complement strand
CTAGAAGGTAGTTTACGGCCGTAAATAGGGTTTCATTAAGTGCTAGAAGGTAGTTTACGGCCGTAAATAGGGTTTCAGCAACCATAATATCAATTTATCAACAAGCTACTCCACCAACAACCTTTCTACCAATACCGCATCCTCCGTATTCACCTGCATAAAATAAAGTCCACTAGTCAAATCCTTAACAGGTAGGGATAACTGGTGATGACCTGTACTCATTACAGAATAATTTGCACGATACAACTCCTGACCAGCCACATTAATAATCGACACCTGAACCGCAGTAGACTGATCTAAATCAAGATCCAGATTAAGCACATCTGTAGTAGGATTAGGATAAAGCTGAAGCTGTTGACTTAGCTTAGTACTAGACTCTTCACCTGTAATAGTATTAAGACAATCATCAGCAATAGGATGATGATGGTAAGCAATATACAAATCCGCTTGTCCATAATCAGAATCAACTGTCACCCCACCAATAGTAGAACGACCAAAGAAACAGCCAGCCGTAATGGTGCGATTGTATTGGTCATTAATAATGTCCATACTGTAGTCATTCTGGGTACCACCTTCCACAGTTCCCCAAATAGAATGTCCCTGCTCATCCAATTTCAACATAAAAATATCCTGTTTGCCAATACCTTCCAGTTGCAGCTCCTCATTCCAGTTCAATTGAGCATGAAATTCCCCAGCCACCAAGATATTATTACAAGCATCAACAGTCACACTTTTGACTCGATCCGTTGTAGCATCAGTATTGCCTTTACCATGCTTTGCCCAAAGGAAATTCCCATCAGCATTATATTTCGCTACAAAAGCATCCGCATCACCAGTACTATTAAATGTTGTTGTGGCATCAAAACGAATAGAATGATTAAAATCGCCACCTACAATAATATCATTTTGATGATCAACAACTAGTGATAAACTCTTGCTCGTATTGCCTTCTACACCCATACCACCAATCGCTTTTGCCCAGATTAAATCTCCTTCAGGTGTAAACTTAGCAATAAAGGCATCGGTTTGGTCTACAGCTTGTAAAACAGTATTATTTTCAAAATTCAAATCCTCATTAAAAGAACCAATTAAAATAATATTACCTGCTTCATCCAAATCCATATTCATCCCGACATCATTACCTTTACCCCAAGCGACCAATTTCACCCAAAGTAAATCCCCATTCTCCGCATACTTCGCCAAGAAAACATCATTGCCATCCGCTTTATTTTTACTAGAAAGTATGGTCGTTCCAAATGTCGTATTGCCATTGATATGACCCGTTATCAAAATCTCATCTTGCTCATTAATAGCCAAAGCATAAGCACCATTATCCTGATTACCCTTAGCTGTTTGCGTCCATAATAATCGACCATTGATATCATGTTTACTCAATAATAATCCACGCTGTTTATCCGCCAATTCAATAATGGCTCCACTATCAAAATCTGTTTTACCTTCAATAAAACCAGCAGTAATAATATTGTTCTGACGATCCATCTGAACATCATGCCCTCGTGCGTTTCCATCCAAACTTCCAGCCGTTTCTGCCCATAATAAATGCCCATTTGCATCATAAAGGGCGGTAAATAAATCGTAGTATTTTTTATGATTGTTGGCTCTTCTACTAGTGCGATAATTTTGATTAGGGGCGTAAATATTATCAAGAGAACGATGACCAAAAAAACGACCTACAGCAGCGACATAATTGGGTAAATCCTCATCAGTCCTTTGAAAGCTAGAACTAATAGCGAAGGTTTCCATAATGGTACATACACCATCTACGCATTCCATACCTGGTGGACATTCGATAGGGTCAACTGCTGAACAAGTCCCAGCAAGACATACATAATTAAAACAAAGGTCAGGATTATCCACAGTACAAGTTGTACCATCAGGAAAAGGCGGCCCAACAGCAACGCATTCTCCAAATATACATTGAAACTCCTGACAAGTAGATGCTCCCTCACAAGGTGTACCATTATCCACACCGTCACATTGTAAAGCTAAATGCTCCCCATCCATTTCCACATCTTCACTTGTCTGAAAAGTTCCTTCATATTTTTGCTGATTAATCAAAAGGGTAGGGGAGGCATATATTTCCTCCTTTTGTGATCGTTGAATGTTTTGAGCAAAAAGCATTTCATAATCATATAAACAACTCAAATAAGTAAAGTCAATTTGCAATTGCTCACTAATCTTTTTCCAAGCAGTTTCCTCTGGATTTTGTGTTCGCAATAACAGATAATCCAAAAATTGATCTGGGCAATGTTCTTGTATAACAGATTGACGCATAGCTTCTTCCACTTCCATTTGTCCATGCATACTAGAGAAAGTGCCATCTTCCTTTTGATGAGCAATAAAGTGTAATTTTAATGTTACCTGATCAGAATAAGCTTGTACAATAGGAATCAATCTTTGCTCTGCTGCTAGGGCATAAGTACAATAAGGCATGACAAATAAATCCAATTCGACCTGTCCATTTGCTTCAATTTGTGCCTCAATAGCCTCTTTTAGTGGTGAATCAGCCAGCGTTTCTGCTTGGCTGGACATGATGTGCAACAGTAATAAACTTAGGAGCATGAGTGAAAAATAAAATTGATTTTTTTTCATTGTTTTGGTATTTAATAATGGTTTGAATGAAATGTTATAATAATGAAATGGAATAAACGACGAATGTTAACATCCTTGATGGATAAGGCTTAAAGAGTATTTTGGACATAGCTTTCCCATTAGGAATAGGTTAAGTACCATATTTATTCCTTGATAGACAAACCTTCGTCATTAAGCCATAATGAAAATAGCCTTTGTGGTAATGAAGTATTTTATTCTAGTGAACCTGATAAAAAAAGAG
>JAHDFT010000460.1:2183-4205 GCA_020628015.1 Bacteroidota bacterium | reverse complement strand
AAAAGCCTCGCCAATGCCCTGCATTGCCTACGTTTTTTGCCTCGTCTAGTGTCAAGTTTCCCTAATCAAAACTAGTACTTATTTTTCACTTGTTCCTAATTGACTCGTTTGAGGAGTTTTGTTAAGTTGTCGGCTAACTAAATATCAAATTTAATAATAAGTGATAAAGAAGAATGAATACCTATAAAATAAACCCATTTTTATAGATAATACTTATTATTTTTTTGATACGATTTCAAATCATTCAACCAAAGATAAATTTTCAATAATGAAAAAAAATCTCCTGTTACTCGTGGCATTATTTGTTTATACTGTATCTCCATTATTGGCGCAAAAACAAGGTCAAAAAGCACCTAAAAAGGTTGATTTTGGTATGGGCGCAATGGTTGATGCAGCTAAGTATGAGGCTATTCCTATCGCAGCACCAACTACTACTAAAGGAACTGATGCTTTGCCACCAATCAAAACATTAAAACCCTATTGCCCAATTCCTAAAAGTCAAGGCTTAACTGCTACAGGTGTAGCTTGGGCATCTGCATATGGTGCAAGAACGATTATCCATGCGATTGTAAACAATATGGAAGATAAGCAAAAAATCACCCAAGAAGCATTCTCTCCTACCTTCATTCACAATCAAATCGCTGCTCAATCAGGTGTCGATAATTTATGTAATGCAGGAGCTTCCGCAGTAGATGTGCTTGCTTTGATGGAATCTGAAGGCGTGGTTAAATATATGGACTTTCCTTTTGATGAGCATTGTAATGACCTACCAACGGTAGACCACAAACAAAAAGCCTCCCAATATCGAATTGACGGTTTTGATCGTTTATCTTATACAGGTGGTGATAATACCATTGTTGGTAAGATTCGCAAAAGTTTGAGCGAAGATTTACCCGTTGTTGCAGTCATGCGTCTCCCTAATAATTTTGCACATGATTATCATCCAGATAAAATTTGGGACCCTTATATGGGTACAGATGCCGATAAACGCATCAAAGGACATCATGGAATGGTCGTTGTGGGCTATGATGATGAAAACGAACTTTTTGAATTGATGAATAGTTGGGGAAGTGATTGGAATAAAGATGGCTTTGTATACATTGCTTACGAGGACATGATTGATTATACAGAGGAGTGCTATCACATCATTTACAGCAAAGCAGAAGCAATTGTTAGCCAAGAAGCGACGAATATAGCTACTGCGATGTTGGGAGAAGCAAGCAAGCAATTAGAGATGCCTGAAATGAATGAAAGTCCTAAGAAAAGAAAGGATAATGATGAGCATAAGGTTGAGTTGAACGAGTTTAATCTACATGCAGCAGTCGAATTTGTGCAATTGGCAACAGAGGAGTTTGAGGATGGATTTTCTTGTGTTGCTGGCTCTAATGGGGTGATTAAAGTAGGAACGATGGAGGCTGGTAATGTGGGTAAATCTTATAAAATGGTGAATGCCAATAAAGCTTGGACGGGTTATCAAATGTATATTAGGACAAAAGCAAATAATATGTATGTCTATGGTATAGGTTATGATGATACCCATGCCACAGGTTTGATTTTCCCTTATTCTAATGAGGCATTAGAGGCTTACTATTATCCAGATGCTTATAAAGGATTTTCACACCAGAGAGTAAGAGAACGCATTCCTTATAGAGCAGTTTATGCAGTACCTCATGAAGATCATTGTACTTTACTGGATGATAATACAGGAACAATTTTCTGTTTCCTTTTCTCTAAGAATGAAATAGAGATTGATGAGGTGATGGAAAGAGTAGAAGCTGGAACAGGAGATTTCCAACAACGCTTGTCTTATGCATTAGGAGAAAGAATGGCAGATATGGAAAAAGTATATTTCCGAAATAAATCCATCGAGTTTTCTGCTAACCTTCCTAGCCAAGCAGTTGTTCCTTTGATCGTAGATATGAACCATGTTGATTAATCAATAGCTGAAAATCCTTATATTCTATTTTTATTTCCTAAATGTTCTAGTGAAAGGGTCGATATGGAATCTTTATGAAGGTGGGT
>JAHDFT010000460.1:0-2083 GCA_020628015.1 Bacteroidota bacterium | reverse complement strand
AATCGACCCCTACTACCTATAAAATAACTAACTAGCATTCAAACAACATCACAATGAAGAAATATATCATTTGTTTAAGTATCTGTTTCTTTGCTATTGCTTCGCTACACGCTCAAACTGCCAAAGAGTTTTTTGATAAAGGATATAAAGCCAGTGATGCTGGCAATCATGAATTAGCGATTCAATTTTATACAGAAGCGATTAGTTTAGGATATACTCCTAAATATGATGCCTTGTATAATCGAGGAATTGCCTATTTTAGAGAACTCAAATATGAGAAAGCAGTTGAGGATTTCTCGGCTGCGGTAAGAGGGAAGCCTAATTTCTTTCAAGCTTTTAGCAATCGAGGATTAGCAAAAAGTAAAATGAAGAAATATGAGGAGGCAGTTTCTGATTTCAATAAAGCCATTATGATTAATGCCAAAGATGCTTTGGTGTACAATAATCGAGGCTATGCAAGAGAGCAATTGGGCAGAGATGATGATGCCTTGAGCGATTACGAAAAGGCGATTCAACTGAAGCCTGGCTTGAAATTGGCGCAAAAGAATAAAGAGCGTTTAATGGTGCGATCTGAAATTGCAAGGGCAATAAAAACGACTCAGAAAAATAGTACGCCTAGACCTGCTGCGGCAACAGATAATGGTGAACCACCAGTAGTGAAAATTTTAACTAAACCTTCTGCTACAACCGAAAAAGTAGTGGATATTGTTGCTACCATTGAGTCAGAAAGTGAAGTGCTGGATTTTCAAGTGGTTGTAAACGAGGTGACAACGAAAGGAAGTGTCAGTAAGCCTGTGAAGAAGGAGAAAAATCTTTACCGCATTGAAGAGAGAATCAAACTCGAACCCAATACCAATGAGGTTTATGTCAAAGCGATTAATAAAAATGGGGTCGCTACCTCTGATCCTATTAAAATCAATTGCTTATACGTAGATGCACCAATAGATACTAGACATAATCTTTATGTATTGACCATCGGTATTTCAACCTACCAAGCCAGTCAGTATAATTTAAATTATGCCCATAAAGATGCAGCAGATTTAGCAGAAGTATTTGAGGGACAAGTAGATTTGCCAGCCGATAAACGACTGTTTAAAAATGTATTTGTGGAATCATTAGTCAATGATGATGCAACAACGCTCAATATCAAACGGAAGATTTTGGATATTAAGAAGCGAGTGAATAAACATGATTTATTGGTCTTGCACATCTCTTCGCATGGAGAAAAAGATCCTTTGAATGACTTCTATATTCGTACTTATGATGCGGATGCTGATCCGAGTTATTTATCGGCTTCTGCTTTGCATGGAAAGTGGTTACGCTCACAAATCGAAAATTTCCCTTGTACAGTAGTGCAATTTTTCGATACTTGTCATAGTGGAGGAGCAGATGAAACCTTTGCTTTCAAAGGGGCTGCGGATGCCTTGAAGGAGTTAACCAGAGGACTAGACCCAGAAAGTACCTACTTCTTTTCCTCTAGTGGAGCCAATTCTTTATCACAAGAACGCAAAGAATGGGAAAATGGCGCATTTACCCAAGCCCTTATTGACTGTTTCAATGGAAAAGATTATGTCGATAATGATGGCAGTACCGTAAGTGCAGATATTAATGGGAATGGTTATTTGGATACACAAGAAATTGGAAACTTTGTGCAGAGGGTGGTCAAAATTATTACCAAAGGAGAGCAAAGACCAAGAGCAACAATGAGTAATGCGGTACCATTACCTATTTTTGTGGTTACTGAAAAATAAAATTATAGCTATATTAGGATTATTGAAATCCTTTTTAACTTGTAAAGCCGTTACACATAATAATGTAACGGCTTTATTGTTTTACTATCTCTTTGTAATGGAACTAAAACAATTCTAAGGATATTACTGTATTCTTTACTTGTGACTTATTTACAAATAATTTTATAGAATTAGAATATAAAATATTTGTTAAGTGTTTCTCTACTTAAAATGAGATTAATTATCTTTACATTCCTTTGAGGTCATTGGTTTGTGATGGCTACTTAACTAATAATTGAATATGAATATTCCTACACTCCCTGTTTATGAATGGTTACCTGACCAATTAAAAC
>JAHDFT010000459.1:2170-4241 GCA_020628015.1 Bacteroidota bacterium | reverse complement strand
CTTAATGTTTTCCTCTTCTTAAAAGAGCTTGATCAAGTATAATTTTTGCTACTAATTTTAAACTACTAATTCCTAATCTTCTTATTTCCTAGACACTCTAAACACGCCATAACTCACCAGCAATAAGCCCAAATAAACCATTAATAAAAAAGGATTATAGATCGAAATGGCTAGAAAAGCCACACTTGCAATCACCAAAGCAATCATTGGAGTCAAAGGATAAAACGGTACTTTGAAAGGTCGCTCCAAATCAGGCTCGTTTCGACGGAGGGAAATGAGGGCAATCATGGAGATAATGTAGAGCGTTAAGGCTCCGAAGCAGGCGATGGTAATGATTTCGCCCGTTTTTCCTGTCAATAAAGCGATGATGCCCACCACCATATTGAACAATAAAGCATTCATAGGAGTCTGAAAACGTTGATGTACCTTCCCCAATCCTTTAGGTGCGTAGCCTACCCTACCAAATTCAAAAGTCGCTCGTCCTGCGGCCAATATAATCCCGTGAAAAGAGGCTATTAAACCGAATAAGCCGATAAAAGCAACGGCTTTATAGAGCATATGCTCACTCCCGACCGTCTTTATCATGGCAAGCGGTAAGGGAGAATCCGAAGCTGCGGCTCCTGCTGATGGAAAGACCACCGTTTCCCAGCCATCTACACCCACTGCGGAGGAAAAAGTAAGCAGGCAAAGGATGACTAAGGTGATAATTGCCGAACCAAAGCCAATCAATATGTTTTTTTGTGGATTAATGGTTTCTTCTGCGACATTCGCAACGCCTTCTATGGCGAGGAAAAACCATATGGCAAAGGGTAAGGCAGCAAAGGCTCCCGACCATCCATTGGGCAAGGCATTTTTTTCGAGGTTTTGCCATTCAAAATGTGGGAGGCTGGTGCCTGCGAAGAGGAGTAAGCCGATAATGGCGATAATGGTAATGAATAGTTCAAATGAGGCGGCGGCTTCTATGCCGTAGATATTGATGGCGGTAAAAATGAAGTAGGCTACAATGGCGATTGCCAAAATGGGAACGGAGGGCAGAAAGATATTGAGGTAGGCACCGATGGCAAAGGCGATGGCTGGCGGTGCAAAGATGAACTCAATATTTTGTGCCATACCGCCTAGAAATCCCCAATTTTTCCCTAGTCCACGCATGGCATAATCAAAGGCTCCACCTGCTTTGGGAATGGCACAGGCTAGTTCGGCATAGCAAAAGGAGAAGGTGAGGTAAAGGAGTATAATGAAAAAGGTAGCTACAGCTAAACCGAGCGTGCCGCCTTTCTCCAAGCCGAGATTCCAGCCGAAATACATGCCTGAAATGACATAACCGACTCCTAAGCCCCAAAGCATGAGAGGACCGAGGGTTCTTTTTAGGGTTGGTGCATTGTTATTGGTGTGGGTAGTGGACATGATTATGGGTTGTTTTTGATTTAAAGATTAGAGCTACCTAAACTACGAAACAAAAATGGAGAATGCAAAATATCTCTTATTCTTGTCCTTTCTAATGACGATTCACTTTTATAACTGGGGTTTGAGACGAAAACCAAAAAAATAAAATAAATGGAAATAATAGGTAAATCTAATCCTTCTACTTCCCCATTATCTAATTTAACCTTATCGCTTGTCCGATAATTAGCTCTCAAATAACTGCGAAAACGCAAAACATCTTGATCATCTTTTCCCTTTTGAATTTCAATCAATACTTTTTATAAGTGCCATCTTTTAATTTTAAAATGGCTTTGAAATCTATACGTAATAAAAATCACTATATACTCTTATAATATTACCCCTGTATTTTACTAAAATCCTTTCACCTCTACGAGGTTTATATTCCCTTAAAATTCTAATAGATTGTACTACTTGGAAGATGTTTTGAAATTTATTCAAGAGGTGCTAGTGTACCTCAAAACAACCGCTTCCTCCTAAAAAACCAAACCAATCCCATCGTCAATAAAATAGAAATCGTAATCAATAATACAAAAGCCAAATAATCTTTTCTGCCCTCCAAAGGCAATTGGATATTCATGCCGTAGAAGCTGGCGACAAGGGTGGGTACCATGAGGATAATCGTGATGGC
>JAHDFT010000459.1:0-2070 GCA_020628015.1 Bacteroidota bacterium | reverse complement strand
ATGCCGATGGGTATGGTAATGTAGAAAGCATCGAAATCTTCTCGCTCTTTGTTTTCTATAGGAATATTGAATACGATTAATTGTACACCGTCTTCTTGCTCATAACGAGCCAATTCGTCAATATCTAGGGAATCGTAGAAGAAATCTAGGGGAATATCGAGTTTTTCACTCAAATTGGCTAAAGCAGTTTCATCAAAAGGGGGGTAAATATTGATCCAACAGCCCTCTTGCAATTCGCTAACCTGCTTTATAGCTTCTCCCCGTTTTTTGATGTAATACCGCATCGTATGATTGATTTAGTCTTTTTTATCTCCTAGATAATTAATCGTCCCTCTAAAAACAAAAGTCGCCGCTCCACTCAGCCAAATGTCTCCAAAACTATCCGTATCTGTTTGCTGACAACGGACGGATAAGATCCCCCCTTTTGTCACAATAGGAATATCTGTTTGGGCAGGAAACCATTCCTGTTTGACCGCTACAATTGCTGAAGCTACAACACCTGTTCCACAAGAATAAGTTTCATCCTCTACGCCTCTTTCATAAGTAGCTACTTGTATGCCATTTTCTATTTTTACCACAAAATTAACATTAATTCCTTCTTGTTTAAATGGCTCGGAATAACGAATGCTACGCCCTGCTTGAAATACATCTACACTTTCCATTGTTTCAACCAATTGGACATAATGGGGAGAACCTGTATCTAATTGAAAATCTCCATTCTCTCTTTGTATGCCTTTTACATTGGTCATCAATAATTGTGTCTTTCCATCCTCATAAATAGCTTGATGTTCGCCATCAATTGCCAGAAAATAGACCATTTCTTTGGGCTGGATTATCCCTAGATGGGCGGCAAAAGCGGCAATACAACGTCCACCATTACCACACATAGTACTTTCTCGACCGTCACTATTGAAATAGACCATTTCAAAGGCATAATCGGGGTGATTTTGGAGTAAAATAACCCCATCGGCACCTATTCCGAATCGGCGGTGACACAAAAAGGCATAGAGTTCTGTTTGTTGGCGATTTAGTGTTAAATCTCGATTGTCGATGATAACAAAATCATTGCCTGTGCCTTGATATTTAGAAAAATTGATTTGCATATCTTGTATTGATTATTTCTTGTTAGGAATGAGTAAAAAATAAGTTCTGGATTTTGATTAGTCAAATTTGATCCTAGACAAGGCAAAAAACGTAGGCAATACAAGGCATTGGCGAGGCTTTTTAACGAAGTATAGGGGTAAATTTATCAATCAAAATGAGGAAGATATTTTTTTACTGTTCCTTATCTTTGTTTTGTTCCAAGGTATCCAAAGCTTTGATATAGGGATTTTGCATTGGCTCAATTTTGTTGGTGGCGTGTGGGCCTTCTCCAAAAATGAGTACAATTATAAGGGTGACCAAAATTACAAAAAAGGAAAAAATGGAAAAGTTGGTTCCCCATATATTTCCACTATCTGGAATCTTTTCTGCTTCTGGATTGGATTGTTGGTCTGCTTTATTCATATTATAAAGTATTCTAGTAAAATCTAGTTCTAAGATATTTGGGGGTATATCTTCTTTCGCCCTTTCAGGGCTGAATGTTTATTTACTTGTATTCGTAGGGCGATGCCCTACGCTAATGCTTTTGCCCCTTCAGGGCTAGAATAAAAGATAGTTATATCAAAAATATTCCATTCCACCCCCAATTATTTTAGAACTAGAGTAAAATAAATGAAGTAATAAGGTGTTTTTTTGCTTGCAACGCTACTATTAATAATGACATCTCAAAGCTAGGATAAATATTAATGCTTTGCAAAAGGTAAATGACTTGTCCTCAATAAATATCAACCTTAGTAATAGTAAAAAAATAAATCCTCGTTTTGATTGACTAATTTAACCCTATACTTCGTTAAAAAGCCTCGACAATGCCCTGCATTGCCTACGTTTTTTGCCTTATCTAGTGCCAAATTTCTCTAACCAAAATTTGTACACTTATTTTTCACTTGTTCCTTATTGTACATCAACCAATGACTTCAAAACACCAAAACTTATGCAATATACTTCGACCATTCTATTATTATTTTCACT
>JAHDFT010000009.1:21750-25584 GCA_020628015.1 Bacteroidota bacterium | reverse complement strand
GACGGGTTCCTCGACGATGCTCGCATCGCCTACGTTTTTTGCCTCGTCTAGCCACGAATTAACCGAACAAACATGCCTAATTTATTTTTTGCTTGTTACTTATTTGAAAAAAGATAAAGAATTTGTATTTTTAATAATGCAATTATTTTTAAAAGCTAATAAGTAATGGCTACATCACTACAGAATCCCCGAAAATGCTTTATTACGCCATAACCGAAGGAATCGTCGTCAAAGTAGAAGCGTCTTATTATCCTGATGCTTCTACACCTATTAGAAATGAATATGTTTTTGTCTATAAAATTCAAATTGAAAATCATAGTACAGAAACCATACAATTATTAAGAAGACATTGGATCATTACTGATTCTTATGTCAAAAGAGAAGTAGAGGGGGCTGGTGTGGTCGGTAAACAACCTATTTTAGAGCCTGGAGAAAATTATGAATACGTTTCTGGTTGTCATTTAATTAGTGGAATTGGCAAAATGAATGGAACTTACCTGATGCAAAAAAGAGATGAAACACGTAAAATGATTAAAGTTAAAATTCCTACCTTTTATATGGTAGCTCCTGTTTTATTGAATTGAGTTAATTGATTTCAAGTTACTTCTATAAAAATAATTTAGTAATAAAATGAACTGATTGAACGATTTTGGTTCAAATATTGTGTTTCCTATGGTATCATAGGTAACCAATATTATTATTTTACTTGATGATGGAATAGGAATAAAGTCGGTCAGAATATTTTGCTCATTATTTCTAATCCATCATTTAGGAACAAGCGAAAAATAAATGTACAAATTTTGCTTATGAAAATTTGACACTAGACGAGGCAAAAAACATAGGCACAGGACATTGGCGAGGCTTTTTAACGAAGTATAAGGTTAAATTTAGCAGGCAAAATTGAACAGTTCTTTTTTACTGTTCCTTACTTAAAATTATTATTTATCGAATTGCTTGATCTCATATGTTTATTTGGTGGCGGTATCATAGGTGGTTTTTTGGCTGGACTACTAGGTATCGGAGGTGGTCCCATTTATGTAGTCTTATTTTCTATTTTTATTCCTAAACTATATGGAGGAGAAATAACTGAGGCACAAACCATTCAGTTGATTATCGCCAATACTGTATTTGCTCGTTTTTTTGCTGCACTCTCTGGTTGTTGGAAACATTATAGAATGAACAATCTCTACTTAAAAACCGCAATCGCCATCGCCATTCCAGCAGCAATGATGTCCCTAATTGGCATCTCTATACTCTCCAAAATGAACTATAACAAGACTTTTTTCTCCATCATATTCATTCTTGTATTCATTCCACTCCTTTATCGAATGATTGTTGATGATAAAAACAAGAAAAATTTCAATCATCCCTACCGAATCAAAGTCTTATTCCTCAATATGACTGGCCTAATTAGTGGTACGGTCACCGCTTTAGCAGGCTTAGGAGGTGGTTTTGTAGTCGTTCCGCTACTCAATTCTCTTTTTAATATCAAGATCAAAAAAGTGGTCTCGATTTCTCTATCGGTTATTTCTATGGTCGCATTTTCTGTAACCGTCTTTTACCTCTCTCAATATAAAGTAGATATTAATGATCCTTATATATTTGGAGCCATTTCTTTGAGTTTGTGTCTGCCTGTCATTGCAGGTGTGATGTTTGCCGCACCTTGGGGAGTTAAAATGTCAAATCAAGTAAGTCCTTATAAGTTGCGAGTCCTCTTCATCGCTTTCTGTGTATTTATTATTGCCAAAACCTTAATTTTTGATTTATTCTTACCTTTGTGGACATAAAAATAAGATAGATTCTAAAATAAATCCTTTATTTTTTTGCGCTTACTAGGAAAATCAGATATAAATTGTAACTTGGTCTATTCTATCAAAGTTTACTATTCTTTTGGAAACAGTAAAATTAAATCTTTCACTTAATGAAATGCTATTTTATTAAGTGCTAAGGTATTCAAATACATAGGATTAAATGTCAGACTCCTTTTCTATAAAAAATGATCCAACTATTGAAGAGTTTAAAAAAATGTTGCGTTTTCGGCAACTGCAAATAGATTCCTTATTGGATGTCACGCAGTCGATTAACAATAATGATTCCGCAGTTGATTTATTACGTATTTATACCTTCATGCTTCGGGCAATCATGAATGTAACTCGCTTACTTGTTTTTCACGATAGCGATGAGGGATGGATATGTGCTTGTCAACATGGTGTATCAAAGCATGTAATTAGCTCTATTGATGTACAAAATGATCTACTTCCTATTCAACAAACTAAGGACTTGATTGCCGCTACTGAAGGTTGGGAAGCTCCTTTTGATATGATCATTCCTGTTTACCACAAAAATAAGCCTCTAGCTTATGCACTTGTAGGGGGAGGAAGACTAGAAAGTAAGCTCAAACAAGATTCTCCAGGAGAAAGACTAAAGTTTATTCAAACCATTACCAATATCATTGTTGTAGCTATTGAAAACAAACGCTTATTCAAAAAACAATTAGCACAAGAGCGTTTTAATAAAGAAATGGAGGTCGCACAAAGAGTACAAAGTCATCTTGTTCCTTCACATCTACCCAATACGGAACAGTTGCGAATGGAAGCCATTTATCAACCGCATCAAAATATTGGTGGAGATTATTACGACTATATTCCAATTAACGAACATGAGTTTTTAGTTTGCATGGCAGATATTTCAGGAAAAGGAATTGCTGCTGCTCTGCTAATGTCGAATGTACAGGCCATTTTGCGAACATTAGTTGATGGTCAATTGTCCTTAAAAGAGTTGATCATTAAATTGAATGACCGCTTGATGGAGATTATGAACGACCGATTCATTACCTTTTTTATTGCTCATCACAATCTAAAAACACGAGCTTTTTCTTATGTCAATGCAGGACATAATCCGCCCTTTTTACTCAGTAAAGATCATTGTCAGTTACTAGATAAAGGCTGTACCATTCTAGGCTTTTTTAAGCCATTACCTGCTATAGAAGTACAAGAAATGATCTTACCTCCTGACACTCTAATTGTCACTTATACAGATGGTTTGATTGATATAGAAAGTGAAGCAGGGGAGCATTTTGAAATGGAACGTTTAGAGGCATTTGTAAAGGGGCATTATGGTTTACCTGTAAAAACCTTTAATGAGCATTTAATCGCTCATCTCAAAGCATTTAAGGGCAATAAGATGTATACAGATGACATTTCTGTATTGAGTTATTGGATTGCCTGATTATTATAAAGCGTAACACACTATATCTTGTGATAAAGTAGTATTACTCCCTCTATTAGACATTGTGCAAGGAACAAGCAATGTTCCCAATAAAAGGAAAAACATGTCTCTTATTATAAAAGTCCTAGCAAGTATATTATTAGCTTATGTTTTGGTTTTGGTTATCTTTTACTTTTTTCAAGAAAAAATAATCTTACAACCCAAAATATTAAGTAAAGCATATACCTTCCAATTTAGCCATCCTCACAAAGAATTGACCTATGAAAAAGAAGGAGTAACCATTAGTGCCGTCTATTTCAAAACAACAACAACACCTCCAAAAGGATTTATATTTTATTGTCATGGTAATGCTGGAAATATACAGCGTTATGGTGATCGTGCTTTGACCTTTACCCAAAAAGGCTATGATGTTTTTATGTGGGATTATAGGGGATATGGGAAAAGTAAAGGGGAAATTAGTGAAGCAGCCATGCATGAAGATGCTGCATGGTTGTATGAAAAGAGTTTGCAGCAATTTGGTTTTACCCAAGCCAATACCTTTATTTATGGCCGCTCACTTGGTACAGGTGTAGCTGCCAAACTCACTACGAAACAGCAACCTAAAGG
>JAHDFT010000009.1:14267-21650 GCA_020628015.1 Bacteroidota bacterium | reverse complement strand
TTTTAAACCCATAAACATTAGATTAAAGCTCCAATTGTCTCTATTTTTCAACTTATCTAAGCAAGATTTTGTTAATTTTTTGAGTTTTTCTATTTAAAACTAAGTTGAATGCATGGGAAAAGCTTATCTTGTCATGAGCTTATAAAGCATTGATTTACTGTTACCACACAAAAACTTAAACCATATCTACTAGTGAAAGAAGTCCTCCAATCCATATTATATGCTTTGATGATCGGCTTTTGTACTTATACAGTAGTCATTCTACTGAATAAGACTGGTACGAACTTTCAATGTAACTCACGTGTAAATCACCATGATGAGGAAGCAGAAAGAGTGACTAGAAAAGTAGAGGAGGGGATTGAAAAAGCCAAAAAAGTACAAGAAATGATTACTGGTTCTAGCTCCAAATCACGCAAGGGAACCAGTACATCTAGTGTAAAAACCAATGAATCAGCCAGTCAAAAACGTACAGAATCAGCAAAAAGTGTTTTAACTGCTAATTCAACAACAGATAATACCTACAACTATACCCCACCTCCTAGTAGTCGTTCAACAGAACCTAGTTTTGCTAAGGATGGTAAGACTTATCAAATACAATTGGCAACCATTTCTAAAGGCAAAATAGAATTAGATCGATTTAAAAGCATTGAGGAATTTGGTTCTATTAGTGTGGATAAAAAAGGACGTAAAAGCAGAGTTTTGATAGGAGATTTTTATAGCAAAGATGAAGCAGCTTATTACCTATCCCTCATCAAAAGAAGAGGACATCGAGATGCTTTTGTTGTGAAAGATTTAGGTAGAAAAGCTGTTGCACTAAAACAAAAACCACCCAAAAAAGCGGTTAAAAAGCAAAAGAAAAAAGCGAGTACAACTAAAACGGCAAAAACAACCAAAAAAACAACGCTCACCACCGCAGGACCTCCTACTCTAAATATAGAAGTCGTTCGACCAGTTACCTCCTCTGAGGGACAATTTGCTGTTCGTTTAGGAAAATATAAAAGTCCTTCCAAAAAAGAGTTAAGTCAATTAAATGACTTGGGTGTGGTCTATATGATAGAAGAAAAGCTAGGTTTATATATTGCTTATCTAGGAAATTATACGGATCAAAAATCTTTAGATGTAGTATTAGAACAAGTTAAAAAAAGAGGTTTTAAAGGAGCTTTTGAGACAAATGCGCTTTCCTTTGGAACAACAGGAATGATATTTGTAGATGAGAAGCATAAAGATAATCAAGCTTTAGTAAAGAAAAAAGAAACTAAAAAGAAGCCCGTAACAGAAAAGGCTAGTCCCCCAAAGGTTTCCAACACCAACAATAGTATATCTAGTACTTTAGAACTTAATGATTTTATTATCCAATTGGTTTCGGCAAATGAGCCTGATATTGAGGCAAGTAAAGCTTTGACCTATGGAGGCAATGTCTACACTCAGTACGATCCTCGAAGTAAAAGAACGATCCTTTATTTAGGAGGCTTCAAAGATCCTAAACGAGCAAATGAAGTGCTAGAAGATGTACTTACCAAAGGCTTTGACTCAGCTTTTATTAAAACTATTTCTACTAATGACTTGAATACTATCGTATTATTATACAATCAAAACTAAAATCCCTTCCTACCCTAGTTATTATATTATTTGAAATAAACAAACGAGACCCGTTTTAGGAATGATATATTATATGTATATATGATGTGTCTGTGTTCCTTATTTTACTAAACCCACTAGCGTTTACCCCCATATAAAACTAAGCTTATGAAAATAAAGTTAAGTGCGCCAGTGGTCATGGTATGCCTATTGTTGAATGTAGGCCTACTACTTCCCTTTTCTACTACTACAAGTATTGCTGCCGCTCCAGACATTGGAGACATGGCTCCTGAAATTACCTTGCCTGATCGCAATGGACAAAACTTCCGCCTAAGCTCCCTAAAGGGAAATTTGGTATTGGTGAGTTTTTGGTCTACATGGTGTGTGGCCTGTAATGTGGTTAAAAATCCAGAATATGTCAAATTATATGATAAGTATAAATTGGATCAATTCACCACAGCAGACGGCTTTACCATCCTCAGCGTTGGCTTTGATAGTAATATTGACAAATGGAAACGTCGAATTCAAAAAAATAATTTGACCTGGCCATTTCATGTCGTAGACCCTGCATCTTATGACTCTCCCTATTGGTTAATCTATGAATTAGAAAGCATTCCTGCTAATTTTCTTCTAGATGAAAATGGGCAAATCTTAGGACGTGATATGAGCTTCACCCAACTTGATTATGAATTGGGACAACGAAGTATTGGTAAAAGACCTTATCCTGTGGGAATGGAACCACCACCTCCGCCACCCCCACCAATAGCAGAAAGACGGCCTGCACCGATTTATAATCCGCCACCGCCTCAAAGAGAGGTGATCACGGCTCCACCACCACCGCCAGTTTACAATCCACCTGCTCCAAATCCACGTTATGGAGAAGTGATTACAGCTCCGCCACCACCTGTTTACAATCCACCTCCACCGAGTACACACTATGGAGAAGTGATTACGACTCCACCACCGCCACCTGTTTATAATCCACCTACACCAAATCCACGTTATGGGGAGGTCGTAACCGCTCCACCGCCACCACCTGTTTATAATTCGCCAACATATGGAGGGGATGAAGGAGAAGTGTATAAAATTCAATTAGGCGTTTTCAAAAATCCAGCAATCAATCAATACAATGATCTAGGACATTTGGGAACGATAGAATTAGAAAATGTACCGAATAAACCAGGCTTATCCAGAGTACATCTCGGTTCTTTTGGAAGTAAAGGTCATGCGGAGATTATTTTGGAAGATGTAAAAGCGGCAGGTTTTCAAGATGCTTTTGTGGTGATGCGTGGCGCAACAGGTAAATCGAATACACTACCTACTATGCCTCCTACAACAAATCCACCACCACAGGCACCTATTGCTAATAATAATGGTGGAGGGAATGTTCAAAATGGTTTGGATGTATTTGGTAGTGGAAGTTTTGATAATCCTCCACCTGCAAACTCTGCACCTCTTACACCACCTATGCCGACATTTCCAAGTGAGCCACCTAGCCAGTCAAATGGCGATGTACGTCTGGTTTACAAAATTCAATTGGGTGTTTTTGCAGATCCGCCTTTGGCACACTTTGGTTATTTGGAGAGTATGGGACGTTTACAGACAGAGGCAGTCAAAAAGCGACCACATTTACAACGCTTATTACTAGGAGATTTTGAGGATAAAACAACGGCTGAACATGTATTGACTCAGGTACATGCTAGTGGTCATGTGGATGCTTTTGTCATTCATAGAGAATATTACCGCACAGAGGATGCTGCTCGTTACAATCCTTCTTTTGTTAGTAATGATGTGATGATTGATAAGAATGGAGATTTATTATTGGTTTCCAATCCGATGGGGCAAAAGGGGAGTATGGTCGGTCGGCCAGCACCTGAAATTTTAACAGATGCCATTGCTGGTCCATCCATCCCATTACGAGCATTGAAAGGAGATGTTGTACTATTGTATCTCTGGGCACCTTGGAGCGGTTTGGCAAGAGAACATCATGTCGAAATGAATCGCATTTACCGCATTTTTAGAAATGAGCCTTTTGAAATTTTTAGTGTGGCTTTTGATAAGAATAAGGAAAGAATAAAGCGGATTATGAATGCGGATGAATTATTGTGGAAAATCCATTTATATGATGAGCAGGGCATGGAATCTGAGATTTTGAAGCATTATAATGTAGATGACTTGCCTGCTTTATTTTTGGTTAATGAAAGAGGGATAGTCACTTTGGAAAATGTTTCTTATGAGGAATTGGAGGATGTGATTGCTAAGGAATTGGGGTATTAATTGACTACCAATTACTTGGGATGAAATTGTTTTTCATCCCAAGTAATCTCTCAAAAAACATCAATAAATCGAGGCGTAAAACCTCCTTGAATACAGCCAGGTATTGGCAGTAATTGATCCCCCGTTTGATCTACACCCAATTTCACGATTTTATTATAAAAAGTCTTTTTATAAGCTTGTTCTATAGCTGCTAATTGAACAAGAATGTGATAACCTCCTCTAGTCTCTAGAATTTTTAAGCAAGAAGGATTAATAATGCTCGCCAATTGTTGAAAATCAAAATCCTTTGTATCTACATCAAAATCGAGGTAAATTTTCCGTCCAACACTTTTCTGAATACAACTCAATAATTCTGCATGAGGATTGAAGTTCTTATTGTCATTTTTGAGCAGTTGGGTCAATTTGATGATCCCATCATAAGTCGCTCGCTTCAAATCTCTTGGATTCGGGTTGATATATACTGCTAAGGCTTCCTGTGGAGCCTCTACGCCACGCAGTTTATAAGCTCCTACTTCCACCTCCAATTGTTTGATTTTATCATAGAGGCGTGATTTATCCGACAAAAACCGCTTGAGTTGTGCCTTATCAGGTATTTTTTGTGCATCTGTACAATACTTTTTTCGAGCAAATAAACAACAATAGTACTTTTCATTGTCGGCTAGTTCTGGTAGCCATTCAATGAAGTCGAGGAGTTGGTCTTTGTTGGTTATGATTTGGTAGTTCATGTCTGATTTTTATTGGAGTGGTTGATTGTTTAGTCAACTTCGTTTTCGGTGCGAATAGTTCATTTACTAAGCATTGAAATCAGTTCTTCAGTTGATTCCTGAATAGCTAAGTCATCAACTTTTTGGAAAAAATCAGTTCTTTCTAAAGGTTTATAATTTTGTTCTTTTATCATTTCTTCTATCGAAATATTTTTTCTAATGGGCTTAATAATCTCTCCTAATTCTTGTTGTCTAGCCCTCAAATCTTCATTGATTTTTTTTGTCATGTCATATTTTATTTTAAGAATTAATATAATTTAATCTTTTCTTAGCATTTCTTCAAATCCAAGTTTCAAGAATCACACTATCAAGCCCTTATCCTTCAACATCCCTATCAATTTCTTTTTCCGTTTATGATGTTCCTTTAATTCATTCAAATAAACTTGAAAGGCTTCCTCTTTTTGCTCATAAATCGCCAAATCTCTTAGGTCAATTAATAAATTAGTAGCAGCTTCATAATCTGCATTGTTTTTCAAAATATTCCTTTCAACCATAAACTCTACATGTCCTTTTTCCTTTTGGATTTTTTGCATTTTCTGTTCATGAAGCCTAGCTTTTTCAAGTGCTTCCGCCTTTGCTTGCTTTGCTGCGGCTTGTTCTACAAGATCAAGAAAGTCTTCTAGAGATAAATAATCTTCTGATTCGTCTATTGTTTTAACTTCTTTTGTCTTTAATTCCTTCTCCAACTCTTTTTTGAGCTTTAAACCTAGATTCACTTCCCCTTCAATAAGTCTTTTTAAATAATCGTCTTTTTGCTCACTACTTAACAAATTAAGGTGAGCTACATAATCCAATTCCTGTTTACTTTCATCTTTACTCAATTCAACTGCTGCTGCTAACCAATCTTCCTCTAAAGAAAGAAATTCAATCAATGAATCTAATGATTGATTGCGAAGCTTTAAATTTGGGGGAATCAAACGTAAAGGCATTTCAAAATCATCTTCTAATTCATCTGCTAAATACTCTTGTTGAATGAGGTGAATCCACACCATAAATAAACTCCGATAATCTCCTTGAATAATGTCCTTTCTCAAGGCAATTAATTCTGATAGCCAGCCTTCTCCTTCTACCCAATAGCCTGGTTCCTCTTGAAAACAGATGTCTATGAGTACATACGCCCCTCTTTGCAAGATTCGCAATTCATTTTCTCCATAGTCATGCATATTGGCCATACAATAAATCCGTAAATGCTGGTAATCGACCAATTCTTTAGGAAATCGAAGCAATAAACGCCGACTACCATAATTGGAAATATACAAGCCTATATCAAAATAGTCCCAGACCACTTGCTCTACATTCTGTTTAAAATCACCATAATTATACAGAAAGACAACCTTATGACTATCGGCAGTCGCCCGACTTGACCAACTATTTATTTCTGAACGTTCTTTATCTGTAAATGGACGATCTATGATTTGAAATTCGTAGTATTGATACCCGCTCATTTTGCGTTGTTTTTTGGATTGATTAGGAGCGTGTGAATATAAGAAAAATTATTTTTCAATTTCTTCTAAAAACATAAGTAAAAAGTTATGATCCATACATCACCTCTAAAAAAAAACTCCCACAATTTGAGAATTTAGTTATATTTACAAAGGAATCAAAAATTATTTCAATGATGAAAAGTGGATAAACTTTCTACTACATCCTACCAATAAAATTAACTACAATGGATATTAAAATTTCAGAAGAGCTATTGAGCAAAACTCAACTCACAGCTCATGAATTTTTAATAGAAATAGCCACTCATTTATATAAAATAAGGAAGTTAACTATGGGACAGGCAAGGAATTTAGCTCAATTAGACCAAATAAGCTTTCAACAGGAGTTGTCCAAAAGAAATATTTATATTAAATATGGCTGGAACGATCTAGAAGATGACTTACAAACTATAAAAGAATTAGAAAATTTTTAAACCACTATGCACAGAATCAAAAAACACGCTACCCTCATCTCTGAAACTGGATTACCGGCTACCGAAAGTAGCCTACAACAAGACTTTGAAGCCCTAGGTTTAAAAACAGGAATGACCATTATCGCACACAGCTCCCTAAGTCAACTAGGTTGGGTGGTTGGTGGTGCAGCAGCGGTCTTATTGGCTTTGGAGTCCGTTTTGGGCCTTGAGGGGACTTTGGTGATGCCTGCTTTTTCAGGCAATAATACAGAGCCTTCTTATTGGGAAGCACCACCTGTGCCTGAAGAATGGTGGCCGATTATCCGAGCAGAGGCTCCCCCTTTTATGCCAGACCTCACCCCTACTCGCATGATGGGCGCAATAGCCGAGACTTTCCGCATCCAAAATGGAAGCATTAGAAGCCATCACCCTGCCGTTTCCTTCGTAGCTAAAGGTCCCAAAGCTCCTGCTATTATCGCTGATCATCCACTCCATTATCCACTAGGCGAACACTCTCCCCTTGCCAAACTTTATGATTTGGATGCCTCGATTCTACTATTAGGCGTAGACCACAGCAATAATACCAGTTTACATCTATCCGAAGAAAGAGCCAAACTTCCCAAGCAAAAAATACAAGAACAAGGTGGAGCAATACTAGAAAATGGAGTGCGAAAATGGGTCAAATACAAGCAACTCGATTATAATGATGGTGATTTTGCTTTTATAGGAACAGCTTTTGAAATGGAAATGCCTGAAGCAGTAAAAAAAGCACAGGTAGGAAAGGCTACTGCTAGGCTAGTACATATGCGATCTGTAGTTGATTTTGGTGTAAAATGGTTACAAAAAAATCGGATTTACTAGCCTAACGAA
>JAHDFT010000009.1:0-14167 GCA_020628015.1 Bacteroidota bacterium | reverse complement strand
TCCATTAAGCCATATCGCCAATGTTGAGCAAAAAATCGCCATAGACTAAAATTACTCAAACTAGCTGCGGTATCTTGTAGGGAAAAAGCAGCTCGGTGATAACCTTCTCTTTTGAAAGCAAATACGGCATTGGGACCGCATTCAATACTACCGTCAATCATACGGGTAAAATGAACCCCTAGGAAAGGGAATTTAGGATTGGGTACAGGGTAAATCAGATGCTTCACCTTATGCCGACTCGCCTCCTCCAATTCATAATAATCTCCTCTAAAAGGTACAATCGCTGCCGAAGGTTTCGCCCCTGTTTTTTTAGCCACTCTATCCGCTTGTAAACCAGCACAACTCACCAATTGCTTCCCCTTAAAAGTCCCTTGCTCACAACGTACTTCGACCACTTCATCTCCCTGATCAATCACCTTTACCTCATGCTCCAATCGAACAGAACAACCATCCTTTGATTGAATAATTTCTGCCAGTTTATTAGAAACAGCTCTATAATCAATAATCCCTGTAGACGGTACTAAAATCGCTGCCACACCTTCACAAAATGGTTCGACATCCTTAATTTCACTAGGGGTAAGGATCTCAATTCCCTTCAGACCATTGGCTTTACCTCTAGTAAAAATGCGGTTCATTGCTTCCAACTCAGAACCATCCGTTGCCAAAATCAATTTACCACAAATATCATGAGGCACCTTATGTTTCTCTGCAAAAGCGACTAAAGCATCTCTTCCTCTAACACAAGTACGAGCCTTGTAAGAACCTGGTTTGTAGTAAATGCCAGAGTGGATTACACCAGAGTTATGGCCTGTCTGGTGTACCGCCAACTCCTTTTCCTTCTCCAAGACCAGAATCTGCCGATTAGGAAAACGTTCTTGGTATTTATAGGCGGTCGCTAAACCAACAATACCACCTCCAATGATGATTAAATCATAGATTATTTCTTCTTGTGTAGGCTTATTCATACAATCAATAGCTTAAGTAAGTATCAAATAATAAAAAGAAGACAAAGATACCATTACTTTAAGAACAGTAAAAAAATAAAGCCCACCAAAATATATTACTATTATTTTGGTGGGCTTTATTTTTAACACATTTAATATCCAAAGCGAAGCAAAGGATGATATTCCTTATTCCACAATCAACTTGCGTATCACCTGCTCCTTATCAATCATTAACTCTAATAAATACATACCCTTTGGTAGGTCTTTAATAGCTAATGCCATTTGCTGTTGACCTGCTAATTGATAAGTATTAGGTAATTGTTGTGCTATTTGTCCATTCATATAATAAATATTGGCTAGAACATTAGCACTTTTTGGTAAAGTATAATCTATTTGCACCCAATCTGTAGCAGGATTTGGATACGTTCTTAAAGCAATGCTTTCTGCTAAAGGAATCCCTATTGCTTGTTTTATTGGAATATCAGGATGCTCTATATAGGTTAAGTTGGTAACGATGGTAGACACGCCTTCAGAACCTTCATAAAGAATTTGAAGAATTGGATAAGCCAAATTAGCATGATACCAAGTATACAACTCAATTTCTAAATTAAATTCTGTTCCTGGAACGGCATCTGTAAGTGAAATCGTCGTTTTTACCCGTAATACATTTTCAATTTCACCATAAGGCAATTGCAAATTACCGTAGCCATCTGCTCTAACTGAAACACTACCAGATCGAATTACTTCTGTTTGACCTACAAAGTAAGAGCCAGCAAATTCGTCAGTATAACTATCTCCGAAAGTAAAAGGAAAACGCATCAAATCCATGCCATCTGTCAATGGAGAAACGACCCCAGCAATATTGGCATCTCCCACTTTCAATAAGCTTTCCCCAGACATTTTAAAAAACTCATACTTTAATGGAGAGGAACCAAACTGCAAGCTATCTTTATACAAAATCGCATAATCAGCAATATCTTCATAAATAGGTGCATGGGGCGTATTTTCTATTGCTAGAAAAAGAGCTTCTTGTGTATTGGCGGTTGGTAAATCAGAAAAATCCCAGACATTATTACCAGACAAACCCTGATTAATATCATAGCTACTACCAGAAACAGAGGTCAGAAAAAACTCCTGCCCGATTAGAGGTCTACTGCCTGAAGTCAAAGTAGTTTGTGCTTGTGTATATAAAGACACGCTCAAGAGTAGGCAACAGAGTACGGCGCTGTAAATGTTCTTCATTGGAAATAGGAGGTTTTTACAGTAGACCAGAAAGAGTTTGACCTTGCTTTCTCGGCTACTGCGGTGAAAAAATGAGTAGATTTAGGTGTTTAAATACGAAATTATGATTTTTCGTATATTAATCCTATTTACATAGCAATAATTCGTCAAAAATTGAGCCTAATTTTAATTTCAAACTAGTTTTAAATTAGAAATTTATAAAAGATATTATTTCTAATTTTATCTATCATCCGTCGTAGTTACAATACTTTACTTGAATAGACAATAATTCTCTAGCTTTTGACAAAGAAATTACTAAGTGATGGATTAAAAATGCTACTATACTACTCATTAACGATCATTAGCTTGGCAAATTTTAGCATAATACGTTTCTCTCCATATTCCATAAAACGAATGATGGCAATACGCTTATCTCCTCGTCCTTCAATACTCAAAATACGTCCTTGCTTAAATCGTTGATGTACCACTAACATCCCTTCCCTTAAATCATTTGCATTACTCGATTTAAAATTCTTAATTATAGGTGCAGCATTCCTCGCTTTATTGGCTGCCAACTTTTTAGCACTACTAATATTAGATTGAATGCTACTCTTAAAACTATTGTAAGAAGCATTATTGACCGAATTGAACTTAAAGCCTCCTATTTTTTCTATATGAAATGGAGAAATCTCATCTAAAAAACGACTCGTATTACAATATTGAATCTTACCAAAACGATAACGTTGTTTGGCATAAGAAAGGGTCAATTTCTGTTTTGCTCTTGTTACAGCCACATAAAACAAACGACGCTCTTCTTCCAAACCATTCTGAGATTTCATCGCCATAGCAGAAGGAAATAATTCCTCCTCCATTCCTACAACATAAACACAAGGAAATTCCAGTCCCTTCGCAGCATGTATGGTCATCAATTTCACCTTATCATTATCCTCCTTATCATTATCCATATCCGTCAATAAACTCACCTCCTGCAAATAAGCACCGAGAGAACTATCCACCGAATCACTAGCCTCATTAACCACCCCAGCCTTCTTATTATCTACAAATTCCTGAATACTGCTAAAAAATTCCTGAATATTTTCATAACGATTCAATCCTTCAACTGACTTATCCTTATGTAACTTTTCTAGTAATTTAGTCTCTGTGGCTACTCTTCTAGCTACTTCATAAGCATCTACTTGATTCATTAGAACTTGAAAATTCATCATCATCCGAACAAATCTGAGAATAGCTCCTTGTGTATTTTTAGTAAATTTATAACTCCCAATACTCGTCAAAATCTCCCATATGGGTACTTCCTTAGTCAGGGCTATTTTACCCACCTTATCCATCGTCGTCTTGCCAATTCCTCTAGTTGGATAGTTGATCACTCGCTTCAATGCCTCCTCATCATTAGGATTGACCAACACCCGCAAATAAGCCATAATGTCCTTAATCTCCTTACGTTGATAGAAGGATAATCCACCATAAATGCGGTAAGGAATCCCCTTTTTCCGCAAAGCCTCCTCCATAATACGAGACTGGGAATTGGTACGATACAGAATGGCAAAATCCTCATTCTTATAATGGTTTCGTAGCCGTTCTATATTGATCGAATCAACCACCAAACGTCCTTCATCACTATCATTACTCGACTGAATCAGTTTTGTCTTATTACCCGATTGATTCTCCGTCCAAATCGTCTTTGGAATTTGATTACTATTGCGTTTAATGATATTATTGGCTATGTCAACGATATTCTTGGTGGAACGGTAATTTTGCTCCAATTTATATTCTTGACAAGCAGGATAATCACTCTTAAAGTGTAAGATATTTTCAATCGTAGCTCCCCTAAAAGCATAAATACTTTGAGCATCATCGCCCACCACACAAATGTTTTTGTGATTCTTGGCCAACATTCGAACAATCCGATATTGTACATGATTGGTATCCTGAAACTCGTCGATGTGTAAATACTGGAATCGCTCTTGGTATTTTTCTAAGACATTCGGATTGCGGTAAAACAATTCAAACATATTGACCAATAAATCATCAAAATCCATTGCACCAGCTCGCCTACATCTTTCCCTATAAGCGGCATAAATTTTTCCTAAATGAGGTCGTCTATTTGCCAAATCTGATGCTTGGATGTTTTTATCATTCAAATAAACGGCTGGTGTAATCAGTAAGTTTTTGGCATTAGAAATCCTTCCATAGACCATTCCTGGTGTATAAATGTCTTTGTTAAGATTCTGTTCCTTAATGATGGTTTTGATTAAGCTCTTGGTATCTTCTGTATCGTAGATGGTAAAATTACTCGGATAACCCAACCAATCCGCCTCTACTCGCAAAATTTGAGCAAAAACAGAGTGAAAAGTTCCCATTTTTAATTGGGCGGCTTTGTATGGGCCGACAATATGTTGAATCCGTTCCTTCATTTCCTTAGCCGCCTTATTGGTAAAAGTCAAGGCTAGGATTTTCCAAGGAGCTTTTCCTTGATCTATGAGATGGGCAATTCGATAGGTTAATACTCTTGTTTTTCCTGATCCTGGTCCAGCAATAATCATAACTGGGCCATCAGTACTTTCTACTGCCTTTCGCTGTATTTCATTCAACTCCGCTAAATAATCCGTAGGCTTGACAAAGACAGGTTCTTTTTTTTCTTCATTAATAATAGTTTGATTATTAGATGTTTCAGATGATTGTATAGCATCTTTTTTTTGTTCCTCCTTCTTTGGAGGCTCAAATTCTTCGAAATTGAATAATGTACCTTGCATACCACAAAATTACGGAAAAGATTTCAGATGGCCTTGACAAATAGGTAATGGAAAAAATAAAATTTCCCATTTTAATTCGTAATGAAACAAAAATAAATTCGACTAAGAATATGTGCTATTATTTCTGTTCAGGATGTATAAAAATAAACTTTTTGGAAACATTAAAAATAGCACTCAAATAGACATTATATAATGTAATCACACGCTTTCTCATTGATACTGAATCTTTTTTATCAAAAAAACTTAGGAAACTTTTGAACATTTAAAAGTTTCCTGCGTTTTATGGGTATCTTAGTTAATAAAGTATGAATGAAAATTTAAATAAAATAGTAGACAAATCAATAAAGCTATTTTTTAGATATGGGATCAAGAGTGTCTCTATGATGGATTTAGCACGAGAGTTAGGCATGTCTAAAAAAACACTCTATCAATATATAGAGAATAAAGCTGATTTGGTCAAACAAGGGGTCGCATTACACCTCAAAAAGTCGGAAGACATGTGTTTGAATGTAATTGAACCTGAGAAAAATGCCATTGAGGAGATGCTAGATATAGGGAATCAGGTTTATCTACAATTAGCCACCGTTAATCTAGTCATGATGTATGATTTGCGGAAATATTATCCAGAAACTTGGGAATTATTGAAGCAACATCGAGAAAAGTTTATTTTTTCTGTCATACAAACCAATATTAAGAAAGGCGTAAAACAAGGTGTTTATCGAAGTAATATTAACGCCGAAATCATCGCCCGTCTCTATCTCGCCAAGACTGTTGCTTCTATTGAGGATGAATATTTTGCCCAGATTCACCTCCGCCCAAGTGATCTTTTTTTGGAAGCATTTAAATACCACATTTATGGCATCGCTTCTGAAGAAGGCATTCACTTCCTAAAAAACAATATCAACAAGTATAAAAATAAAAAGTATGTCTAAGCTTTATGGCTTACTAATAGGCCTTTTGGGGATATTGGTAAGCATTAATATTGGCTATGCACAAGAATCTGAAACCGCTAAAAAATCTTTTAGCCTTGAAGAAGCTCAAGCCTATGCATTAAAAAATAATCTCAATTTAAAGGTTAATGCATATAATATTGATGCTGCTAAGGGACAGGTAACAGAAATCCAGGCAATTGGTTTGCCACAGGTTAATGGAAGTGTGAATGTTTTGCACAATTTACAGCTTCCAGTGACTTTGGTACCTGGTATTGCCTTTGGACAACCTGATCAAGAATTTGTGGAATTAACCTTTGGTACTGAAAATAATATTAATGCCAAAATCGAAGCGACCCAACTGCTTTTTGATGGGAGTTATTTTCTAGGCTTAAAAGCAGCTCGTTTATTTGTGGAAAGAGCCAAGTTACAACAGGTACAAACGGAGTTGGATATGAGGGCTACGATTGCTGAAGCGTATTTTGGAGCATTAGTGGCTCAGGAAAATGTAGAGATATTTGAAAAAAATATAGAGGTCATTGAAAAAACCTTATTTGAAACGACAGAGATTTATAAGAACGGTTTTGCTGAAAAATTAGATGTAGATCGCCTACAATTGTCCCTATCCAATCTTAAAAGCCAGTTGGACAATGCCTTAAGGATGCAGGAATTAGCAGAAAACTTGTTAAAATTCCAAATGGGTTTAGACTTAGAGGAAGCTATCGAACTAAGCGATAAATTAGATTCATTTATTGCAGGAGTAGAGGATGTATTTTTGAATGATCCAAAAATACTTCAAGATAAAGCAATGAGTAACCGCATCGAATTGGCTTTACTAGATATGCAAAATACTTTCCGAGTCTTGGATATTAAGCAAGTACGGATGCAATATTTTCCTAGTGTGGTTGCTTTTTTTCAAGCACAAAGTAGTTTCCAAAGTAATGATTTTAAGATATTTGATCAATCTTGGATCAATTCATCAGCTATTGGACTAAGTATAAATATTCCCATATTTGATGGATTACAGAAAAAAGGACAAGTACAACAAAGACTCATTTCTCAACAGCAGGCATTCAAGCAGGAAGCCTTAGTGAAAGAGTCGATTAGATTAGAGGTGTTGCAAAATCAAACGGGATACATCAACGCACTTGACCAGATCAAATATCAAAAGAAAAACTTAGCTTTAGCAGAAGAAATTTACCAAACCACCTTAACCAAATATAAGGAAGGTTTAGGGTCTAGCTTTGAGGTAACTGCTGCGGAAGGAGAGCTTTACAAAACACAAGGTCAATACCTTCAAGCATTATATCAATTGATATTGACCAAAAATAGTATGAGTAAATCCTTGGGAACAGGAAATTATAAGTACAAATAAAATCGACTAATATTCAGTCATTCAAAAAAAGGGAAAAACAATAATTGAATCGAAAAAATAAATTTTCATAATTATGAAACGATATAGCCACCTTCTTTTTTTCCTTGCCATTACTGCTTTGATCGTAGGTTGTGCAGCAAAGGGAGAAGATGAAACACCAAAATTAAAGAAAACCCGTTTGGAGCGAAATCTAGCCAAAAAACAAGCAGAGCTAGATAAAGCAGCTTTTGAAGCAAAGGAGCTGGAAAAGGAATTATTGGCCCTTGACCCTGCTTACAAAAAGAAGCAGGAAGAAAAAAAATGGCGTATGGTTTCTGCTAGACCTGTGGCAGTCAAAAACTTTGAACAAAGAGTGGATTTTCAAGGAACAGTGGAGACTAAAGGCGATTTTCGCATGAGTTCTGAAACAGGTGGGACAATAATTCAACTCAATGCTCGTGAAGGGCAGAAGGTGAAACAAGGTCAATTATTGGGGAAGGTAGATGACCAAATGATTCAGCGCAGCATGGATGAATTGGAAACCTCCTTGCGATTTGCTAGGAATGCAGTTATCCAACGTCAAGCAATCATGGATAAAGATAATGATGCCAAGCAAAATAGTTTGGATGAAATAGATATTTCTATCCAATTAGCTGAAGAAGTGGTGATTCGAAGAAAACAAATTATTACCAAAGATAAAGAAGCCAAACAAAGCAGTATCTCCGAGTTAGAAACCTCTATCAACCTTGCTCAACAAGTCGTTGACAAACAAAGAAAGATATGGGAAGAATCTAAAGTTGCCTTAAAAAGCAATAAAGAAGAGCTGGAATTGGCTTTGAAACTGGCACAAGATGTTTTTGACAGAAGAGAAAAGCTGTGGAAGCAAAATATTGGCTCTGAAATCGAGTATTTACAAGCCAAAAATAATTTAGAATCCATTCAGAAAAAGCTGGAATCACTCAATAGCCAAATTGAGCAAAGTAATATGGGCAAAGATTTGGAATTGACTTCAGCAATTAAAAATTTAGAATCTTTACAGAAAAAGAAACAAACTGTTCAGGCACAGTTTGCCACAGCGGATGAAGGTTCTGATTTAGAATTGGCTTCTGCTATTAGTAATGTAGAATCTTTGAAAAAGAAACGAGAAACTTTAGTCAAACAAATCAATACAGCCAATCAAGGTTCTGATTTAGAATTAGATAAAGCAAGAACAGATGTGGAGTCTTTGGAAAAGAAAAAGGCAACACTACAAACGCAATTGGAAAAAACCTCCTTGTACGCTCCTGCTACGGGAGTCATTGACCAAGTTTTGATTAAACAAGGAGAAATGGCTGGTCCTGGTATACCTATCCTTACTTTGATTAATACTTCTAAACTACAAGTAGCAGCAGATGTACCTGAAAGCTATTTGGCAAAATTGAAAGTCGGTGATCCAGTTGTTGTAGACATTCCTTCCTTGAATCAGGAGCAAACTGCAAAAATTGGAAACATTGGTGAGTTGATTAACCCCAATAACCGAACCATCAAAGTAGAAGTACCAATTGCAAATAAAGGAGGAAAAGTAAAACCAAATTTGATTGCTAGTGTTCAATTACGGGAATTTGCAGAAGAAAATGCTATTGTCGTTCCTACCAATTACATCTTGAATGATATGGAAGGCAGCTATGTTTTTGTAGTAGAAAAGAAAGGGGATAAGCAAATAGCCAAGCGAGTAAATATTAAAATAGGAACAGGAAATACGGGTGAAACGACAATTATGGAGGGCTTGAAAGGTGGAGAGCAGTTGATTACAGAAGGCTCTAGGATGGTGAATGATGGCGATCCTGTTAAGGTGGTTAAATAAGATCGTATTGTTTAGTAAAAGTAAAAAACACAGCTCCCAAAAAATTCAACTACATCTATCAATTGCTTATAAAGATGAATGAAAATAATATATTAGACGCAAATCCAACGGAAAAGAAAGGCATTATTAGAGAGTTTGGCTTATCTAGTTTTGCTGTGGACAATAGCACCAGCGTATTTGTCCTTATTTTTCTGATTGTCATACTAGGTTTAGGTGCTTATATCACCATGCCTAAAGAGCAATTTCCTGAAATCAAAATGCCTACGATTTATGTAGGTACAGCCTATCCTGGTAACGCACCATTGGATATGGAATCCCTTGTTTCTCGACCTATTGAGAAAGAAATCAACAGTATTTCGGGGGTTAATAATATCAAAGCGACCAATATTCAGGACTATTCTACCATTATTGTAGAGTTCGATTTGGATGTTCCTTCAGAAGAAGCATTATTGGATGTTAAAGATGCGGTAGATAAGGCTAAACAAGACTTACCTAATGACCTACCAGCCGATCCCAATGTTTTTGAGTTGGACTTTAGTGATATGCCGATTATGAATATCAATATTTCGGGAATCAATAATCTGGATAAACTCAATGAATATGCGGAATATTTGCAAGACGAGATTGAAAAGCTAGGAGAAATTTCTAGTGCAGATATTAAAGGGGTACCTGATAAAGAGGTAAGTATTAATGTCAATGTGGCGGAATTAGAAGCAAGGAATTTGAGTTTCCGAGATATTGAGGATGCGGTTAGTTTTGAGAATGTCACCATCTCTGGTGGAGATATTCTTTCGGATGATATGCGTCGAAATGTTAGGGTTGTAGGAGAATTTGGCAGTATGACCGAACTAGAAAATATGGTCATTTCCAATAAAAACCAAAGTATTGTTTATTTGAAGGATGTGGCAAATGTGGACTTTGGTTATGCGGATCGAAAAAGCTATGCCCGTTCTAATCGAGAGCCTGTTGTCAGTCTGGATGTCAAGAAAAGAAGTGGGGAAAACTTATTGGAAGCAACAGCTAAAATTAAGCAAATCCTTAGTGATGCGGAGTTGGAGAAATTCCCTAAAGAATTAAAAGTACAAATCCTTAATGACCAATCGACCAATACCCAAAATATGTTGGATAACCTAGAGAATAGTATTATATCTGGGGTGATTCTGGTTGTTTTAGTCCTACAATTCTTCTTGGGAATGCGGAATGCCTTATTCGTTGGGGTAGCGATTCCTTTATCTATGTTGACTGGTTTTGCCATTCTTGGTTTTGCAGGGGTGACGCTCAATATTATGGTGTTATTCTCTTTGATCCTTGCTTTAGGAATGTTGGTGGATAATGGAATTGTGGTCGTAGAGAATATTTATAGGTATATGTCGGAGGGCTATGGACCCATAAGGGCAGCCAAGGAAGGAGTAGGGGAAGTCGCTTGGCCGATCATCACCTCCACCCTCACCACGCTCGCTGCCTTCCTACCACTACTATTCTGGGGAGATATTATGGGAGAATTTATGAAGTTCTTACCGATTACCCTCATTATCGTACTCGCCTCCTCGCTATTTGTCGGTTTGGTAGTCAATCCAGTATTGACCGCCGCCTATATGCGAATGGATGACAAAGAAGAAAAACGCAATCACCTATGGACATTTATCCGATTTGCGGTGATGATGATCATTTGTATTGGGTGTTATATGATTGGCTTTTCTGGTGAAAATCCAGCAGATGGTAAAGGAATGCGTACTTTCGGTGGATTCATAGGAGCGATGGGCTTAATCTATATTCTGAATGCTTATATATTGAGTCCTTTTGCCAATTTTTTCCAAGATCGGCTACTACCTTGGCTAGAAGCAGTATACAGAGGCTTTGTCCGTTTCGCTTTGACCAAATGGCGACCTATTGTCTTCTTTATCGCCACCTTTATACTACTCATTGTCTCTATTATTATTTTGAATAACTCTGGTATTCGACAAGAACTATTCCCAGCGAATGAGCCAAGAAGTATATTTGTTTATATCGAGGAGCCTATTGGTACAGACATTAATAAAACCAATGCTTTTACAAAGGAAATAGAAGGTAAAATTCTAGAAACCTTAGAACCTTATAAAAGTATTGTGGAAGCCATTATGGGACAAGTAGGAGAGGGTACCTCCAATCCTAGTGCTGGACCACAACAAGGTGCATCACCTAACAAATCAAGAATTACCATTTCTTTTGTTGATTATGAAAAACGGCAAGGCTATTCTACTTCCGACATTATGAAAGAAGTGAGAACGGCTGTTGGCGGTTATCCTGGGGTACAAATTGTAGTGGATAAAGATCAAAATGGTCCACCTACAGGACCAGCAATTAATATTGAGGTAAGTGGAGAAGAGTTTCCTACTTTGTTGACTGTCACCAATGGACTTCGAGACTATTTAAATGATGCCAATATTCCTGGTGTAGAAGAATTGAAATTGGATTTGGAAGTAGGAAAGCCTGAATTAGTTGTAGATGTAGACCGAGAAAAAGCCAGACGTTTTGGTTTATCTACTGCACAAATTGCGACCAATATTAGAACAGCTATTTTTGGTAAAGAAATCTCTAAATACAAGGAAGGAGAAGACGAATATCCGATTCAATTGCGCTTTAGTGAGGACAGTCGTTATGATTTATCTGCCATTCTCAACCAAAAGATTACCTTTAGAAACAATCGAGGACAATTAATGCAAGTACCTGTTTCTGCGGTAGCTGATGTCGAATATGCATCGACTTATGGTTCGGTAAAGCGGAAGGATTTGAATCGAGTGATCACCATCTACTCTAATGTTACAGAAGATGCCAATGGTACAGAAATCGTGAACCGTTATAAGCAAATTTTGGCGGATTATGACATGCCAGAAGGCTATGAATTCAAATTTACAGGAGAACAGGAAGAACAAATGGAGTCGATGACCTTCTTGATGCGAGCCATGTTTATCGCTGTCTTTTTGATTTTCTTGATTATCGTGACCCAGTTCAACTCTGTAGTGATTCCATTTATCATTCTTTGTTCAGTGATTTTCAGTACGATTGGAGTATTTTTGGGTTATTCTGCCTTTAGAATGGATTTCATTATCATTATGACTGGTATTGGGATTATTTCACTAGCAGGAGTTGTGGTCAACAATGCAATTGTATTGATTGATTATACCAATCTTGTCCGTAACCGTCAAAGGGAACAACTAGGCTTACGAGATGATGAACAGCAAACCAAAGAACAGTTGATTGATGCGATTGTAGAGGCAGGAAGTAAACGTCTACGTCCAGTATTACTAACCGCCATCACCACCGTACTCGGATTAATCCCCCTAGCCACAGGAATGAACATCAACTTCTTCTCCTTGCTATCGGATTTCCAACCCAATATCTACTTTGGTGGAGATAACGCCATCTTCTGGGGACCAATGTCTTGGACGGTCATCTTCGGTCTGGTCTTCGCCACCTTCTTGACCCTAGTAATCGTCCCGGTCATGTACTTGCTCTTTGACCGCATGAGTACTCGCTTATTTGGTGGAGGTATTAGTGGGCGGCGGGCTTAAGAATCCTCATCATTTTTCACATCAAAGCAATATGCTTTTTGGGAAACACCACACTTCAGAGAAGTGTGGTGTTCCTCGTATTGTTCTTAATGACCCCATCAGGGTCAATTACGTTAGCTAAAATAGAAATCCCCCAACACTCCGACCCTAGCAGGGTCGCACATTTATCCGTTTTATCATTCCATAAACCGAAAAGTTTTTTCTATAGAAAAAAATCAGCGAAAGATAACCAAGGTATTAAGAAAAAATTTATTTATTAACCTGCTATTTTTCCTCAAACCTCAAAGAAAGTTGTTTAGAAGACTCATATTTTTTCTCTTGAGTCGTCAATTGAGATTGATTGGTATCAATCCGAACTTTCATCGCTTGATTTTCAATACTATCCTTTAACTTCACATTAGAAAGTAAAGCCTCATAAACCGCATTCCGATTCGATTCCTTAGCTCCAACATGATAAAAATGTTCTTTAGTAGCGACATAGCAATCTTTCCAAATCGAAAAGACATAATCATTCGTTCTATATTTATTACTCAACCAGGTAGACAGCATAAACTTTGCATTGGCATTAACCAATCCATCCCGTAAAATAATTTCTTCCTCCTCTGACCAAGAATCAAAATAATCTACATGTCTTCCAATATAAGGAGGGTCTGAATACACTAAATCATTAGTATCAATTAGTTTTAGTGTTGCTTGAAAGTCTAGATTTTTGAATTCAAAATCCCCATTTTCAATAATTTGACCTATATTTTTCACCTGATTGGTAATCTTAGTCACCAAGGCTTGAGCAAATCGGTTTGGCTTCTTACAAAAAGGGACATTAAATCCTCCCTTTTTATTAAATCGCATCATACCATTGAAGCACGATCTACTCAAAAATAAAAAGTCCAAAGGTGCTTTTTTTTCATTGAATCGGTTTCTGACATCATAGTAATACTTTCCTTCGCTCTCCAATAGTTTCTGTCCTTCTTGAATAAGGAATTGCTTTACAATTGGGGCTGTAATTTCCTTCTGTTGAATAGCCTTATAAAACCTAATTAGATGCGGATTACTATCACATAAAATGGCCTTTTTCGGTTGAATATTAAAAGCAACGACTCCTGTTCCCATAAACGGCTCTACCCATCTATCATACTCAATCTGTTCTACATTGGTGTAGATCCATTCAACCAATTTGGTCTTGATCCCTTGTGATTTTATTGGTGGGACAAATGTTTTCATTTCTTTCTTCTTTTTGCGCCTTTGCCGACTTTATTGAATAAATCCTTTCTGCCTTTGAAGTCTAAAAAATCCCAAATATTGGTAATGGGAATAGTTTTCCTATTTTTAACCATAGTAACAACTCCATAGTTTATCCAATATTCATCAAACCACTTCTCCCCAAGTTGACTAAACACTCCATTTCCTGCTTTTAAATCATCTATATTTTTTATAGAACCAATGTTGGCAGTATTCCCTGATCCTCTGGAATCACTTGCAATTTTCCATTTAGCCGCTGCAAAAAAGTCAAAATCTTTAATGACAGAAGTGATTGATTGCAACTTATCAATA
>JAHDFT010000458.1 GCA_020628015.1 Bacteroidota bacterium | reverse complement strand
TTAGAAAATCAATTGATAGAAAATATCAGAGATTTACTCATGGAGTTAGGATTTGGTTTTTGCTTTATTGGCAACCAATATCGAATTAAACTAGGAGAAAAAGAATACTTTTAATTACTCTCTTTCTTACTATTCCTTATCTTTTTTATTCTAAAATCTTATTAAACAAGCTCTAATAAATAATTCTTAGTTAACGTTTATCATTATTCAATAAACAAAAAATTTAAAATATCAAAACAGAAATTGAGCATAAAATATTATTTAGTATATTTGTTTTTTTACTAAAAAATATTTTTAATAATTAAAATAATTCAATTATGGCAAAAAAAATAAATAAAACTGGGAAAGTACATCCTAAATGGCCAAGTACAACAGGAAAACCTTCAGGAGGTGGTAGAGATAATAATCCACCTAAAATTAAAAAAGGAAAATAATTTTAGTGTTAGAGCTATCTTAGGAACAAGTGAAAAATAAGTTTACAGTTTTGATTAGGTAAATTTGACACTAGACGAGGCAAAAAACGTAGGCAATGCAGCGCATTGGCGAGGCTTTTTAACGAAGTATAGAGGCAAATTTATCAATCAAAATAAAAAGTTATTTTTTTACTGTTCCTTAATTTTCACAGATCATATTTGATTACGCCTCTATTAAGAAATGACCTGTTCTATTCCTATATAATCCCACAGATTTTAGCATAGATAGGTCATTTCTTTATGTCATACTCGGACAAGTCTATACTCTCTAGCCTCCCCTACAAAATTTTCCCACCCCGAAACCTTTCCCCACCGCCAATTGTTTTGTATCTTTGCATAATTTTTTACAGGAAGTAAAAACTCAATTCATGGAAACTTTGAAGGCTGGTAAGAAATATCAAGAACTACAAGGCCTAAATCTGCCCAAAATCGAGCAGGAAGTCTTGAAATTTTGGAAAGAACAGGGCATTTTCGAAAAAAGTATAGCACACCGAGCAGGAGCGAAACCTTTCATTTTTTATGAAGGACCGCCATCGGTTAATGGAATGCCTGGTATTCACCACGTAATGGGGCGTACCATTAAGGATATTTTTTGCCGTTATAAAAGTCTCAAAGGCTACCAAGTACAGCGAAAAGCGGGATGGGATACGCATGGTTTGCCTATTGAATTGGCTGTGGAGAAACGTTTGGGCATTACGAAGGAGGATATTGGAAAAACCATCTCTGTCGAGGACTACAATGCTAGATGCCGAGAGGAAGCCCTGAAATACCAGAATATCTGGAATCAACTCACCGAAAGAATGGGTTATTGGGTGGATATGGACAATCCTTATGTCACCTTCCATAATGATTATATCGAATCGCTTTGGAATTTGCTGCAACGCTTATATGATAAAGGTTTACTCTATAAGGGCTACACCATTCAGCCCTACTCCCCTGCTGCTGGTTCTGGATTGAGTTCGCATGAATTGAATCAGCCAGGTTGCTATCGGGATGTGACGGATACGACGGCTACGGCTCAGTTTAAGGTTGCCAAAGATGATAAAAGTGCTGGTTTGTTTGAGGGAGCTACAGGTGAGGTCTTTATCTTAGCTTGGACGACCACGCCTTGGACGCTGCCTTCCAATACTGCATTGGCGGTGGGAGCTAAGATCACCTATGTACAAATCAATACCTACAATCCATATACGCATCTGCCTGTCTCGGTCATCCTTGCCAAAGATTTGGTTAAGGACTATTTTAAGCCTGAACAAGCGGAATTGGCTTTAGAAGATTATGAACAAGGACAAAAGAAAATCCCTTATACTGTCGTTAGAGAATTGATGGGAGCAGAATTGGAAGGAATGCGCTATGAGCAGCTTTTACCTTATGTCCAACCAGATAATGGAAAGGCTTTTATTGTGGTGACAGGGAATTTTGTAACTACAGAAAGTGGTACGGGTATCGTGCATATTGCGCCTAGTTTTGGTGCGGATGATATGTTTTTATCTAAAGTGCATGGCTTGGGCAGTTTGACCCTAGTAGATAAGCGAGGGCGATTTGTGCCAGAGGTGACGGATTTTGCCAATCGACCAGTTAAAAATTACGATAATTTATCTAAGGAGGCTTACAAACCTGTGGATGTAGATATTGTCATCAAATTGAAGCAGGAAAACAAGGCTTTTAAGGTGCAAAAATATGTGCATAGCTATCCACACTGTTGGCGAACAGACAAACCGATTGTCTATTATCCTTTAGATTCTTGGTTTATCAAAACAACAGCTTGTAAGGAACGCTTGGTAGAACTGAATAAAACGATTAATTGGAAGCCTAAAGCAACTGGTGAGGGACGTTTTGGGAATTGGCTAGAGAATCTAGTGGACTGGAATCTTTCTCGTTCTCGTTTCTGGGGAACACCGCTTCCGATCTGGCGTACAGCTGATGGGGAAAAGGAGATTTGTATCGGTTCTATGGCGCAGTTGAAAGAAGAGGTTGCCAAATCTGTTGAGGCTGGTTTTATGGAGGCACAATTGGCGGAGGACTTTGATTTACATCGTCCTTATGTCGATGACATTATCCTTGTTTCTGCCGATGGTGAGAAAATGTTCCGAGAGCCAGATTTGATTGATGTATGGTTCGATTCTGGTGCCATGCCTTATGCTCAATGGCATTATCCTTTTGAAAATAAAGAGATCTTTGAACAAAGTTATCCTGCGGATTTCATTGCAGAAGGGGTTGACCAAACACGAGGCTGGTTCTTTACCCTTCACGCCATCGCTACCATGTTATTTGATTCTGTAGCGTTCAAAAATGTGGTGTCCAATGGTTTACTATTGGATAAGAATGGGGTGAAAATGTCGAAGCGTTTGGGGAATGTGGTTGATCCTTTTGAGGCTTTGAATACTTATGGAGCAGATGCCAATCGTTGGTATATGGTTTCTAATTCTCAGCCTTGGGACAATCTGCGTTTTAGCTTGGATGGCGTGCAGGAAGTGCAGCGCAAATTCTTTGGTACACTGTTCAATACTTATTCTTTCTTTGCCATTTATGCGAATTTGGATGGTTTTGATAATACAGAAGCAAGCATTCCTCTAGCAGAACGACCAGAAATCGACCGTTGGGTGATTTCTTTGCTAAATACTTTGTGTAAAAAAGTAGATGCTTTCTATGCAGATTATGAGCCAACCAAAGCTGCTCGTTTGATCCAAGATTTTGTCGTAGACCATTTGAGTAATTGGTATGTGCGCTTATGTCGTCGTCGTTTCTGGAAAGGGGAAAAAGGCAAGGATAAAACGGCTGCTTATCAAACCTTATTGGAATGTTTGGTGAAGGTGTGTCAGCTAATGTCCCCGATTTCTCCATTTTTCTCGGATGCGCTTTTCCGTCATTTGAATGAGGTAACGGGCAGTTTCCAAGTGCCTTCAGTTCACCTCTCTGATTTTCCAGAAGGCTCCGATGAGGCAATTGATAAAGCTTTAGAGGAAAGGATGCAAATGGCACAAGACATTTCTTCTATGATTCTAGCTTTACGTAAAAAGGAAAAAATCAGGGTACGTCAACCTTTGCAAAAGATTTTGATCCCAATTTCAGGTGAAGCACAGCAGACACAGCTAGATCAGGTGAAAGATTTGATCTTATCAGAGGTAAATGTCAAGGAATTAGCCTATTTAGAGGATAGCAGCAGCATTATCAAGAAAACGATTAAGCCTGACTTCCGTAAATTGGGTCGTAAATTGGGTAGAAATATGGGTACGGTTAAAAAGATGTTGGAAACTTTTGACCAAACACAAATCGCCCAATTTGAACAAGATGGCTACTATGAATTGACGGTTGCAGATGCGCCTGTACGCCTAGAATTAGATGAGGTGGTTATCGCTTCTGATGACATTGAAGGTTGGTTGGTGAACAGTCTTAATGGTTTGACTGTTGCTTTAGACATCACCTTAACAGAAGAATTGAAAACGGAAGGTCTAGCCAGAGAATTTGTGAGTCGGCTACAAAAACTACGTAAGGAATTGGATTTCAATCTAGCAGATCGGATAGAACTTCGTTTAGAGAAGAATGAAGGGATGACCACTGCTTTGGAACAATTCGGAGAATACATCACTAATGAAGTATTGATTGTGAACTTAATCCTTGAAGACACTATTGAAGACGGTCTTGATTTGGAAGTAGAAGATATGGTCTTGAAAGTTGTCTTGAAAGTTGTTGCATAAATTTCTAGCTACTGAGAGCGAATATTATGTATAAATCATTGGAAATTCATAGTTCTAAGATATTTGGGGGTATATCTTCTTTCGCCCTGAAAGGGCATAAGCAT
>JAHDFT010000457.1 GCA_020628015.1 Bacteroidota bacterium | reverse complement strand
GGTGGCATCATTCCTGCTCCTAAATCTCCACCGCCATTCAATCCTTCATTCATTTTAGAACCAACTGTAATGATTTCATTTAATGGAGTCAGATTTTCAAATTCCTCATCCATAGTTTCTAAATCAGCAAATTTAGCATTTTGAGCGATAAACCGCACCCTAACCCGATCCAAAGCACCATTTCTGTGCTTGGCAATAATGATTTCTGCGACTCCTTTAGTTGGGTTCCCTTCTTCATCTTGGGTTAGTCCATAATATTCTGGTCGATACAAGAAAATAACCATATCCGCATCCTGCTCAATCGCTCCAGATTCCCTCAAATCGGATAATTGTGGTCGCTTATCCCCTCCCCTAGTCTCCACCGCACGACTTAGCTGTGAAAGTGCAATAACAGGAATATTCAATTCCTTCGCAATTCCTTTCAAAGAACGAGAAATCATACTAATCTCCTGCTCTCGATTACCGCCCTTCTTATCTCCTCCTCCACTCATCAATTGCAAGTAATCAATCACCACCATCTGAATATCATGCTGCATTTTCAAACGCCTACACTTGGCACGCAATTCAAAAATATTGATGGCTGGTGTATCGTCAATAAAAATGGGAGCTTCCGCTAGTTTTTCTACTTTGGTGGTTAACTCTACCCACTCATGACGCTGTAGATCTCCACGTTTCAGCTTATCACTAGACAAGCCAGTTTCCCCTGAGATGAGTCGATTGACCAATTGTAAAGAGGACATTTCCAAGGAAAATATAGCAATTGGTTTTTTGAAATCAATCGCTGCATTTCTAGCCACCGAAATCACAAAAGCGGTTTTACCCATACCAGGACGAGCCGCCAAAATGATCAAATCCGATTTCTGCCAGCCAGAGGTCAAACGATCCAAGGAAGAGAAACCAGAAGGCACCCCTACTAGTCCATCTTCTTGATCTTTCAAAGCTTCGAGCTGTTTGAGGGCTTGACTCACCAAGTTCCCCATATTATCATAGCTCCTACGGATATTTTGCTCGGTGATGGCAAATAAACCTGATTCTGCTTTATTCAATAATTCAAAAACATCTGTTGTTTCCTCGTAAGCATTTTTTATAATCTCAGTGGAAGACTTGATTAATTCCCGTAGAATAAACTTTTCAGAAACAATACGGGCATGATACTCAATATTAGCTGTAGAACCCACACGACTGGTCAATTGCGACACATAATAAGGACCACCTACTTCTTCCAATTTTCCCATCTTCCGCAATTGCTCACTTACGGTCAGAATATCAATGGGCTGAGATTTGGCAAATAACTCTTGAATTGCCTTGAAAATATGTTGATGTGATTCTAAATAAAAACTCTCTGTCTTCAACAAATCAATCACCTCTGCAACGGCATCCTTATCCAACATCATCCCTCCTAAAACAGCCTCTTCTAACTCTCTAGCTTGTGGCTGTAGTTTATCAAAGATATAGGGAGATAAGTCTGTGCCATTATTCTGCTGTCGCTTATACTTCCTATCTGGTTTAGAAGTTGATGCATTTGAATATTTATTCATATTTAATATGATATGAGAGTTTATACAACTATTATTTATTTACTAATATAGTACCAACTTGTATAAACAAGTCAGTAATAGCCCCAATAAATTTTCAAATATCGGCGATCAATTGTTTTTGCGTTAATCGTGAAATAGCAATCATCTGTTTGCTGTTCTATTACATTGATTGGTCAATGGGAATAATCAAATATATTGTTTGTAAACGAAGTAACAAATACAATAACAAAACTTGCCTAAAATGTACTTATGGAATAGTTGTCAAATACTTGTGTGCTGTATCTTCTAGTAAAGCTTCGTGAATAAAAAGCTGCTCAAAATAAATTGAGCAGCTGAATTCATAACCGTTAATCTTTTATTGCATTTAGTAAAATGAATATATGCCAGTCAATCAATTGTATTGTTTGCATATACTCATTCAAATATTGAATGTATAGTAATCTCTTAATTTTAATTTCGCTAAAAATCGTCAATATAATGTCATTGGAATAGCAAAATTAAGTGAAATAAATGGTAAAAAAATATTTTAAAGGAAAATTTATTTTATTAAATATCCACAGTCCAAACGCTTATAGCCAAAATCTTTGAAGAAAAAAAACAAGAAAAAAATGACTTTATCCACATAGTTATCCACAAAATAAGAAAACATTCTATTTATGCATTTCAATTAATTTAATTTATCAACACAACTATAAAAACATCCATGTTTAAATATTTTCAATATCTAGTACATATAAAATCAATTAGATTAATCTTTCTCGAATATTATTATAGTACTGCAACAAAAAAATAAATTCCGCTCTAATCACATTAACTTCTTACTTTTTGCTTACCAAGCTCCTTTTTCCACAAATAAATTGCTTGACTAATGACTTAACTTTTTACACAAGGCAAAATCCCTATAGTTATAAAAGACTCCTAAATAAGAGTTTACAAATACAAGCCAATATTTTATGTCATAAAAATGTCCATAAAATACCCTTATCACTTGTTTATAGATACAATAAAAATAAGTCTCTTAATACAAAAACATTATTCTTCATATATCATAGACAAAAAAAGGATTGCTTGTACTAATAACAAGCAATCCCCAATAATAGATTATCAATAGGTGAATCTATTTAAAATTATTTTATTAGGATACATTACTAATACTTATAAGTACTATTTAAATGCACTCAAACCTGTCACATCATGTCCTGTAATGAGCAAGTGAATGTCATGCGTTCCCTCATAAGTAATGACTGATTCCAGATTCATCATATGACGCATAATTGGAAATTCGCCTGTAATCCCCATTCCACCATGAATTTGACGAGCTTCTCTAGCAATTTTTAATGCCATATCCACATTATTTCGCTTTGCCATAGAGATTTGAGCAGGTGTTGCTCGTCCTTCATTTTTGAGTACGCCCAAACGCCAAGCGAGTAATTGTGCTTTGGTAATTTCGGTAATCATCTCTGCCAGTTTCTTTTGAGTCAATTGGAAGCCACCAATTGGGCGGTCAAATTGTACCCGTTCTTTAGAATAACGCAAAGCTGAATCATAACAATCCATAGCAGCACCAATCGCTCCCCAAGCAATCCCAAAACGAGCTGAAGAAAGGCAGGTCAAAGGTCCACGTAGACTTTTGATTTCTGGGAAAATATTCTCTTTAGGAATTCGGACATTATCAAAGACCAATTCCCCTGTAGCAGAAGCTCTCAAAGACCATTTTCCATGTGTTTCTGGTGTGGTAAATCCTTCCATTCCTCGTTCCACAATCAATCCTCGTACTTTTCCTTCCTCATCTCTTGCCCAGACTACTCCAATATCAGCAAAAGGCGCATTAGAAATCCACATTTTTGCCCCATTGAGTAAATAATGATCTCCATTATCTACAATACGGGTTTCCATTCCTGCTGGATTGGAACCGTGATTGGGTTCTGTTAAACCAAAACAGCCCATCATTTCTCCTGTAGCTAATTTTGGTAAATACTTCATTCGTTGCTCTTCTGAGCCAAATTTCCAAATAGGAAACATCACCAAAGAACTTTGTACTGATGCAGTAGAACGAATACCAGAATCCCCCCGCTCTAATTCTTGCATAATGATTCCATAGGTCATATAATCTAAGCCCATTCCACCATATTTTTGTGGAATTACCGCTCCAAAAGCTCCAATTTCTCCTAGACCTGGAATGAGGTGAGCAGGAAAAGCCGCTCTTTCTGCATAATCTTCAATAATCGGAGATACTTCCTTTTTCACCCAAGCTCGCACCGTATCTCGAATCAATAGTTGTTCTTCAGACAATAATTCATCTATCTGATAATAATCATGTGCTTGAAATTTGTCTTGTCCAACTGATTTGGTAACCGTACCGTTTACTGTAGTTGTTGCCATTATTTATTTTTTAAGATATTGATTTATATTTATTAGGCTTTTTCTGATTTGGAACAGTCACCAAATAATTGCAGCATTTTGATTGAAATTTGCACACTTATTTTTCACTTGTTCCTTTTCTTAAAATACAACGCAAAACTAAAAAAAAGTGTTGAGAGTATTTCTATAATCTAGTATTCTTTATATGCTCAATAAGTGAACCAAGTCTTTATTTACCTAGTCTACATTAAAAAAACGCATATTGAGACTAAATTAACAAATACTTTCTCAAAAAAAATGTCATAATTTTTCCAGAATTATGATCATTACGCTTTATATACAAAAAAATAATCCTATCTTTAAACCTAATTTATATTATATAAGCCGTTAGA
>JAHDFT010000008.1 GCA_020628015.1 Bacteroidota bacterium | reverse complement strand
CCTAATTTATTTTTTGCTTGTTACTTAGTAGGGTAAGTGATTAACCACTAACACTCCAACGAGCCAAAGGCGTAACCTTTTGATCGACAAAATCACCAGCTAGAAATTGGTGATGTGCTGCCATTGCAATCATACCTGCATTATCTGTACAATATTGAAACTGAGGGATATAAACCTGCCAATTGTGTTTTGCACCAGCTTCATTTACTTTCTGGCGCAGTTCAGAATTGGCAGAAACACCGCCTGCAATAGAGACCTGATTAATATTATACATTTCCGCAGCTTTGGTCAATTTTTTGATCAAAATTCGTACAATAGTAGCTTGTACAGAAGCACAAATGTCATTGATATTATCTGTCACAAAATTAGGATCTTCCAGTTTCTTTTTTCGCAATTGATACAGAACAGAAGTTTTTAAACCACTAAAACTAAAATCCAAAGGTCGATGTGCTTTAGGTTCAGGAAATTTGAAGGCCTTGGGATTACCCAATTTTGCTAATTTATCAATAATAGGCCCACCAGGGTAGGGGAGTTGTAGCATTTTTGCCGTTTTATCGAATGCCTCTCCTGCTGCATCATCAATGGTTTCGCCTACCACTTCCATATCCATATAATCCTTCACCAGCACAATCTGCGTATGCCCACCTGATACCGTCAAACACAAAAAAGGAAAAGTCGGTCTGGGTGGGTCAATAAAATGTGCTAATACATGTGCTTGCATGTGATTGACTGCCACCATCGGCACATCTAAAGTTAGTGCCATACCTTTAGCAAAAGAAACACCAACCAATAGCGAACCGATTAAACCAGGACCTCTAGTAAAAGCGATGCCATCCAGATCCTTCCGATCAACACCTGCTTTTTTTAAAGCCGTATCCACGACAGGCACAATATGTTGTTGATGCGCCCTTGATGCCAATTCAGGGACAACACCACCATAAATCCGATGTGCTTCCTGATTAGCAGTAACATTACTTTTTACTTCACCATTGACGATAACAGCAGCAGAAGTATCATCACAAGATGACTCAATAGCTAACAATGTAGGATAAGTGGACATAAACGTTGATTTGGTGTTAATATATCAGGATAAAAAAGCGCAAATTTAAGGATTAGATTTGAGCTCTTTTGCTTTTTCAAACGGAAAAATATACTTTCGCTGATATTTCATTTGTCAACTAAGTATACTAATCCATAATGCAACCAATCACATTAATCATTCCTGCACGTTATGCTTCTACCAGATTTAGAGGAAAATTATTGGCTTTATTGAGGGGAAAAACAGTAATTCAGCGAGTGTATGAACAATGTTTAAAGGTAAAAACTGCCAATAGAGTGATTGTCGCAACAGATGATAACCGCATTTATAGACACGTAGAGTATTTTAGTGGAGAAGTGGTGATGAGTCCTAGCCATTTGCCATCTGGTACAGCTCGATGTGCTTTTGCTGCTAAGGAATTAGGAATTAGTGAAGGGGTGATTGTGAATGTACAAGGAGATGAACCTTTTTTGAATCCGCAATCAATAGAACAGTTGATACAATTATTTGACCAAGAAGAAGTAGAAATTGCTACTTTAATTAAACGAATTGATAATATAGGAGATCTGTTTAATCCGAATCGCCCCAAAGTAATTGTTAGTAATACTGATCGTGCCTTATACTTCAGTCGTCAAGCGATTCCTTATGTTGAACCAACAATAGATATTACTTACCTTCGTCGATATAGTTTTTACAAACACATTGGCTTATATGCTTTTCATGCAAACATTTTACCCCAATTAGTACAGTTACCCATTAGTGCATTAGAAGAAATAGAACGGTTGGAGCAATTACGGTGGTTAGCAGCAGGTTATTCGATTCATATAGCTAGGACTGATGAAGAAAGCTTGGCAATAGATACCATTGAGGATTTTGAAAAAGCTTTAGAGATAGATTAGAATTTTCTGTATATTAGTAAAAGAGCAATATAAGTCTATACAGATTTTTGAAAATTCTATACAGATTTTTGAAAATAATTCTATATAAAAATACCGCTTTATGATGTGCTTTTTTTAGAAAATATTTGTAAGAAAACCCTATTTTTTATCTATATTGTATACAATTTAAATCATTTTAGTTAATACCCTTGCTAGACGAAAATGTATATGTGTTTGTGGCTGATTAATAATTGTTATTAATCATAAAATAAGTGTATATTTTTTTTCTAATAGCAAGCATATTTAAATTAAGCCAATATTGATATGCTCAAGGAAAAAGAAACCAAACAATTTAAACCACAACCTAAAAAAGCTGGACAAGATCATACCAAGCAATTTTTTCAAGGTCAATCCAATGAAGGCAGTTTTTTTAGTGTAGCTCCTACCATTCAGAAAAAGACAACTCCAAAAGTTGATGAGGTACCTGAAAAAGTAAAAGAAGCAGAGAAAGGACCTGTTGCAGTAAAAGGTAAAGGTGATTCACATGAAATGTCTGCTAGTGATATTAACCAAGGTTCTATAGGAGATTGCTTCTTTTTAGCTGGTTTAGGTGCAGTAGCGCACAATAAGCCAAGTCTATTGAAAAAAGCCATTAAAGATAATGGTGATGGTACTTATAATGTTACCTTGTACAAACGCAAAGGTTGGTTTGGTAGAGAATACGGACCAGCACAGTCTTCTGGACGATTTGCGAGTTTCAAGAAAAAAACAGTACGAATCAAAGCTACTTTCCCTAAGTCGGTAAATGGAAATGATACGGCTAATAGTGATACTTCTTCTATGCAGCCTCATGCACTAGGTGGAGATAAAGATAGTAAGGGCAATGCTGAAATTTGGGTACGCTTAGTCGAAAAGGCTTATGCTCAAATGAGTGGAGGTTATGCTGCTATTGGTAATGGAGGATTCGGTGAGAGTGCTTTAGAAGCTTTAACAGGTGAAAACTATACAGAAAAGGCCCATAGAAATATTACTTCTGTCAAAGATCGCTTAATAGAGGCTTCTGAAAAAGGGGAACCAACTGTTGTTTCTACCAAAAGTCAGGGTGACATAGAGAAGCAATCTAAGGATTTGGTTAAGTTTGCAGATAAACATGATATCGTTGGTGGGCATGCTTATACTTTAATCAAAGCAGATAAAAATTCCATACAAATACGGAATCCTTGGGGGAAAAATGCTTCTACTACAACACCAACCATGACTTGGAATCAATTTTCAGCATTCTTTAAACAAACTAGTCTTAAAAGGTAATAATGAAAAAATTACTCCCATTATTAATAGCTACTATATTTCTTTTATCTAATTGTATGATTATGAATAAAAATCCAGAAAACAATGCACCGCAAGAAGTGGTGGATTTTGATCATAAATTCGCTGGTGCTTCTGTGCTTGAAATTGATGGACATGTACTAACCAGTAGTGGTATTTTTGAGGCTGATAATGATGGCAAAATGGCTCCTTGTGTTAAAATTAAAGTAGACAAAGGAGATCGAGAACGCTATTTTGCTGGTGATGAGATTGTATTGGGTGTTGAAAAAACAGTAAAAGTTGTTCAAATTGACATGCCTGAAACCGAGTCGGGGAAAGGACAAGTCTATTTGAAAAATAAGTGATCATTTACAAGTGTAACTATCACTTATCATTGATTAAAACGATGCATGTAAATATTTATAATAGGGGCGTTATTGAAGAGTAGCGTCCCTATTTTTATTGGGAACAGTTAAAAAATAATTGCAACATTTTGATTGAGAAATTTATAAATTTATTTTTCACTTGTTTCGTAGAGAAGCGTAGAAATAAAAAAAAATGCTTTTATTGTAAATTATCATAGTTAAAATCATAAATATTAACTAGATTTTTATTTTTTTTGCGTTTTATAACGAGATGGATAAGTAGGTGATGGATTAGAGATAACTTTTGATTTTTATTCCAACATCAAATCTATTTTGAAAAACAACATCTACCAAATAGTATTTTAAAAGGTACACAATGAAAATTTACTTCGCCTATCGAAGCGCATATTTACCCAACAACCGCCATCTTAAGGCTTTTGAAGCGGACTCGATACTGGATTGGTTTCAAAAAAACTGGTCAACATTTTGTCAAGATGATACTGCTGTGACTAATTTATTGGGAACAAGTGTATATGGCTTTCCTGTTTATTCCTATGACGATAGCCCGCTTCCTGGTCCGCCAACTGATTTTGAAGATTTAGAAAATAAAATTCAAAAATACATTTACAGTAATGTCATTATTGGAGACGAGGAATGCCTTTGCGTATTTACTGATGATGATGAAATAGAGTTGGCTTGGTTTGTTTTTACAGAAAACTACAAGGAAAAGCATCCTAATAAGGTTGAGCTTTGGTTTACCGACGTTTTTCCAGAAACAGCAGAATCTACTGTAGATAAATTGGATCTGGGCAGTAAAGGTATTGTACCAGATGCAAAAGGTGACGGTTGTGTTTACTTTATTAGTTGTCCGATTTATGATAGTGAAAATTTGGCTGATTTAGAAGGGGTGTACCGAATCAACGGCATTCGTTTAAATCGTTTACTGAATTATTTAAGAAAAACGGATTGGCGATTAAAAGAGCGAGATTCTTTTAGTTATGCAAGACGAGATCTGAAATTTTTACAACATCTAGCCAAACAGCTACCAGAAGCAGAATTTCCTGATTTATTAGATATTGTGAGTAAAGTTCCTATTACCAATCTCAATATGGACGAATTTTACAAAACACCAATAGAAGAGTTTTTAGAAGCCAATTACAAAAAGGATGAACCTAGTCAATCAAAGGTTTATATCACCGATCACTTTGTAGAAATTGGTGTGCATATGTTGGGTCAATTCTATAACTATATCATCATTTTTGATAATTTCTGGGCAACACAAAATCCACAACTGGCAAGATCATTAGCACAGTTTGCAAAGACTTGGCGGTTGTAGTTGTTGTTACTCTACTACTGGCTTGACCTCATACCCTCTCTGTCTCAACAAATTAATGACTCCTTCTTTGCCAGGTAAATGCAAAGCTCCGACAGCGTTGAAAATACGTTTCTTTTCTTGCATCAAAGCATCCATACGCTCTGCCATAATGTAGTTGCGGTGGACGATAATGGCTGTTTCGAAGGATTGGGTAAAGCTATTGGCGGTTGTTTGTTGTTCTTGGTAAAATTGGTAAATGGCATTCAAATCACGAGAAACATACACTTCTAGTAAAGCAGCCGTCATATTTTTGTCCTTAGTATCCTCCTCCTTCAGTCCTTGCACCAACATTTGAGCCTGATAAGCCAGTGGAATTTTATCTATTGCTGCCAACTGTTCATCTATTGTTTCTATGCCAAAGATTTCTTTTTCATATTCTTTCCCTTTCTGTTGTAACCACATATCTAAAAATAGCGGTTGATCACCACTAAAGTTGAGGCTTTGTTCTTCTCCATCCCCCAATATACCTGCTAAAAATAAGGGTTTAATACGTTTGACCTGCAAAAAAGCTCCTGCCATACCCAATTTTTCCTTTACTGCTTCCTTAATCAATTGATAATCCTCCTTGCTCACCAAATCGGTCAATACCGTATCCTCCATCATAATAAAATTCATCATTTTCATAAAGTTGATATTATCCATATCCAATTCCAAAGCCACCACATCACACTTTTCAAGCCATTCTAAGACATCTTCCCCAATTGCCATTACTTGCTCATCTCCCGAATGCATGGTACCAAACAAATAAGAAGGCTTTTTTTGTCCTGCTTTTCTAATTTCCCACAACAAAGGAGCTGGATTTTCAAATATTTCCTCAGTTGTTTCTGTTCGCAATTCCAAAGTAGAGCCAATCAAAATAGTCTCTCCCCATTGTTTGGGTGTCCATTGTTGTTGTGCCCAAACATTAAAATGAACCAATGATGTCAATATCAATACTAAAAATGAAATGGCTATTTTGTACATGGTCTTTTATTTTCGCTAGAATGATGCAAAACTTGAACAAGCTGTATAAAAAGGATCTTTCTATTAAAACGCCTAGCAGAGATAAAGTTGTAATTATTTTAAGGAATTGCAAAAAAATAAATAAGTAATGATGAAATAATGATTTTTGAACCTTACTATAGTTAGTTCTATACTACTTAGACCCAAAACATAGGTGATGTAGTACTGTAAGGATTTTTTTAACAAGGTATAGGCGTAAATTTGCCAAGCAAAATGAGGAAGGTATTATTTTACAGTATACTCAATATAAATTTTCCATCAAAAACACCCTATTCAATAAACTAATTCCTATATTAACGGGCATTTAGTAATGCTAAAACTGTGCAAAATCAATAAAAACCAAATAAATATGTCTAATCTACAAAATGACTACCTATTATATAGTGTAGATAAAGATGGTGTAGCCACTATAGAAATCAACCAAGTGAATGAGCCAGCTAATTTATTTAGCTTCGACTTCATCAAAGTTTATTGTGAAATTGCCCAAAAAGCAATTGCAGATGAAAACGTGAAAGGTGTGATTGTCACCTCTAATAGACGGATGTTTATGGCTGGTGGAGATTTGAGAATGCTGGCTAAACCCATCACCGATCCCAAAGCCTTTTTTGATGGTCTAATGGAAATGCACCGAGGCTTAAGAGCTATAGAAAAAGGAGGAAAACCATTTGTAGTGGCTATTAATGGTACCGCTTTAGGTGGAGGAATGGAACTCTGTCTAAGCTGTCACCATCGAATCGCCCTCAACAGCCCTAAAATCAAACTCGGTTTCCCAGAATCTAAAGTAGGTTTGTTACCAGGTGGAGGTGGCACCGCCAAAGCTCCTTATTTAATGGGCATCCAAAATGCTTTAATGTATATTTTACAAGGCAAAGAAGCACGTCCTCAACAAGCTGTAAAGGATGGCTTGATTGATGATCTAGCAGATAGCCCAGAGGAATTATTGAATAAGGCAAAAACATGGGTATTAGCAAATCCGCAAGCAGTACAACCTTGGGACAATAAAAAACACAAAATTCCTGGTGGTGGATTCTGGACTCCAAAAGGCGTACAAACCCTAATTGGTGCTGTTAGTAATACCTCCAAAATGACCCACGGCAATTATCCTGCTCAAAAATACATTCTAGGAGTCGTACATGATGGATTACAAATTCCTATCGACCGAGCTTTAGAGGTAGAAGCACGCTATTTTACTAAGGCTTGTCAATCTCCCGAAGCCAAAAATATGATCCGTACTGGTTTCTTTGGCATACAAGCTGCCAAAAAAGGGAAAGCTAGACCGCAAGAAGAGCCACCTTATGAGGTAAAAAAATTAGGTATTCTTGGAGCTGGTATGATGGGTGCAGGAATTGCTTATGTTTCTGCTAAGGTAGGTATGGATGTCGTTCTGAAAGATATTAGCGTTGAAAATGCGGAAAAAGGTAAAGCATACTCTAAAAAATTACTAGATAAAGCGATTGCTAAAAAACGCTCTACACCAGAAAAAGCGGCTGCATTATTGGATAAAATACATCCAACAGATGACCCGAATGCGATGGAGGCTTGTGATTTGGTGATAGAGGCGGTATTTGAAGATCCACAATTAAAAGATAAAGTGACCAAACAAACGGAAGCAGTCTTGGACGCAGATAAAATCTATGCTTCCAATACCTCCACTATTCCAATCACCCTACTTGCCAAATCCTCCGAACGTCCCGAAAACTTCATCGGTATTCACTTTTTCTCTCCTGTAGATAAAATGCCCTTAGTAGAGATTATAGTAGGAGAAAAAACCTCCCCCAAAGCCATAGCTGCTGCTGTAGATTATACTGTTGCGATTAGAAAAGTGCCAATTGTGGTCAATGATAGCAGAGGCTTTTTCACCTCCCGTTGCTTCGGTACCTTCGTCGCAGAAAGTCTATTTTTACTAGAAGAAGGCGTACCAGCAGCCATGATAGAAAACATTGCCAAAAAACAAGGAATGCCTGTCGGACCATTAGCCGTACATGATGAAGTAACCTTAACCCTTACCCTTCACGTTCACGAAAGTAATCCAGACGAAAAGCATCCTTCTCAAGAACGCTCCTATCAGATCACCAAAGATTTAGTAGAAAATCATGGTCGAAAAGGAAGAAAATATGGAGCTGGATTCTATGATTATCCAGAAGGAGGCAAGAAAAAATTATGGAAAGGACTAGCTGAAAAATACCAATCAAAAGTGGATGCATTGGATGAAGCTACTATTAGTAAAAGAATCATGCACCGTCAGGCATTAGAAAGCTTCCGCTGTTTAGATGAAGGTGTTTTGCGTTCTGTAACCGATGGAGATATTGGCTCTATACTAGGCTGGGGATTTCCTATCTATACTGGAGGAGCCATTTCCTATATTGATTATGTGGGGATTGATCAATTTATCGCCGATTGTGATGACCTAACAGCCAAATTTGGAGATCGTTTTAGCGTCCCCGACAATCTCCGTGCCTTGGCAAAGGCTGGAAAATCAGTACACGATTTTGAATTGGCAGGTGTCATATAATACCATACAACACGTAGGGACAAGGCATGCCTTGTCCTGCATCTTGTCCCTACGTCTTATGCCACACATACCAAACCACACACATATCCCACAAAAATCCTGTCCAAAGAAACACACATCAATTATGAGAAATTCAAACCTTAGAAATATCCTTTTCATTTGCTTATTTGCATTAGTAGGATACAATCTCTTTAGTGGGGATAATAGCAATCCTTTGGATAAACGCAAACCCATTACGGTCATTGACGAAAAGGATAGCCGAGTAAGAGAAATTGGTCGAACCAAGCCTAGTAATAAATCCTCTAATAAAAAACCTGCAAGCAATAATAACCAAGCCAATAGCATACTAGCCGATTTACAATCCAAACGGCTCATTTATACCAAACATGCTCGTTGTCGAATGGATTGCAGATATATTGATGAGGGAGAGGTTAAGGATATTTTGAAAAATGGTCGCATTAATCAAAGAAAAAGCAAACCTGAAGATTACCCCTGTGCCTCTTATGCTGTAGAAGGCAGAACCAGAGATAATCAGGAAGTCCGCATTGTGTTTGCAAACTGCAAAGATGTGACCAAAGTTATTACCACAATTGATCTAGGAAAGAAGTACAATTGTGATTGTAAGTAACAGTAAAAAATAAGTGCAGGAGAATAGGAAAAGGCTTGTATAGACAAATCTCGTGAAAACTGATATATTCAGTAAGATTTGTCCATACAAGCCAATTATTTATAAAGACTTATTCAGTCTAATTTTCTGTCAAATACATCAAAAGGCTTACTCTGGCACTACAATCGCCAAACGATTCATCTTAGGACTCAAAGCAATACGATTGAATTCCTGAATCCCATGTTCGGTCAAATCAGCGACTTGTTTCCATTCATTATCTGCATAACGGAACAGTTTTCCCTCGCTTCCCATCAATAAAGAGCCATCATTCATTACCGCAAAGTCCTCACTTCCTTTCAAACATAAGCTAACCGTATTAATATCAAAAGAAGCCAAATCCATCGTTTTAATGTGCCATTGATTTTCCCTAATTTTATGCACAAATAAAAACTTACTTGGATCTTTTGGATGTGTAGCAATACAACGACCTACATGACCTGCTACTAAGTCAGCCGTTTCAGCAGATAAACTACTCACTTGTAGTGTATTAGGTTTGCCAACAACAAACAAAGCCATTGTTTTATCATCCAACCAACAATGATAGCCTACTGATTTCAAATGCTCATTCAAAGCTGATTTAGTACGCCCATCATTGGTAAATTGCCACAAACGTTGTGTTTTTCTGTCTTCTTCAACCATAACGACTGAAAAATGCTTACCATCTTCTCTAGGCGTTGGTGAGTATTCACTAGTAGTTAAGGTTTGGGTCAAATTCTGTGGTTGGCGGCTGGTCATATCAATCTTATAAATATCTGCTTGCTCGTCTCTTCTGATTGAAGTATATAAGATACTTTCTCCATCTTCCAAAAAATGAGGTTGATTATCATAACCTGGTCGATCCGTTAGGTTAATTGGTTTTTCAATTTTAAAAGTTCCATCTTTTTTAACCGAAAAATCAATAACATAAATCTCACTTCCTGGTGCATCTTGTGCTAAAACTGGAAGGTAAAATAAAATAGTTAAAACTAGTGTTAAGAGTTGTTTCATTACAAAGCGATTTAATAAAGAGTTATACATAAAATATAATTGATTTATATTTAATTTCGCTTTAAGTTAATAAAATTCTCACAATTCTGGTGCTTTCAATCATTGTTGTTTTACATCAAGGGACAAGTGAAAAATAAGTTTACAGTTTTGATTAGGTAAATTTGCCACTAGACGAGGCAAAAAACGTAGGCAATGCAGGGCATTGGCGAGGCTTTTTAACGAAGTATAGTGGCAAATTTATCAATCAAAATAAAATTTATTTTTTTACTGTTCCCAAATAAGCAATTATGAAAAGGAGTAATTCATTTTTTCTATTGCTCATTATGAACATAACTCTTCTTAAGACACAGAATTAGAATAAATGTCTCGATTATATCACCACAACTTATAAATCAATATGATGCGCCTACTTTTACTAATTATGGCTTTATCGCTGCTATTATTCACTAACTGTTGGGAACAAGAAACATCCGAAAGGCCTAGTTTATCTCAAGAAACAGAGGAAAACAAGCAGCCTAATGCCCAAAACTCGCAACGGGGTGAAAATCCCATATCAATAAGCGAAGCACAAAACCTTAAGGAATTATTAGCAAATCCTTATTTAGCTGATGGTTTTGATTTTCCGATTGGAAATCCAAATGGAAAAGGGAAGTATACAGATTTGGTGAGTGGCAAAACTTATACTGGTTGGTATATTGCTACAAAAACAGGAGAGGAATATGCTTTGGGCATTCATACAGGTGAAGATTGGAATGGAGTTGGTGGAGGGAATACAGATTTAGGACAGGCGGTATATGCTATCGCTAGGGGAAAAGTCTTATTTGCAGGAGAAAAGCCCAGTCCTTGGGGAAATGTGGTTTTTATGGAGCATCACTTCTTTGAAAATGGTCAATTTAAAACAGTCTATAGTCAATATGCCCACCTACATACGGTTAGCGTAAAAGCTGGCGAATTGATCGAAAAAAGAACACAGATAGGAACAATTGGCCAAGGGAATCATGCGGAATATCCTGCCCACTTACATTTGGAAATCCGCAAGTCTAGCATTAAAGACTACCCTGTTGATTATTGGCCTTCTTCCAATGGCAAAACCGTTCCTTGGGTTTTGACCCATTATGAAATACCAACAGATTTTATAGAAGCTAGACGCAAATTAATCGTCCCAGCTAATGAAAAGCAATTGGTTTGGGTAGATAAAAGTGATTTTAAAATGCAAATTTGGGAAAAAGGAAAGCAAATCAAGAATTATGAAATTGCTTTGGGGCAAACTCCTGTTGGAAGGAAGGAAATCCAAGGAGATAATAAGGTACCAGAGGGACAATACCGCATTATTCAAAAGGTGAGAGGGCCAATTAAAACAGGTCAATGGTTGGATGCTTATTTTGGAACCGCTTGGATTCGCCTCAATTACCCCAATCAATTCGATGCAGCATGGGGCTTGGAGGAAAATTTAATCAATAAAAGACAGTATAAAAAAATCTGTAAAGCAATTGAACAAGGTAAAGAGCCTCCTAAAAACACTAAATTGGGCGGAGGAATTGGTATTCATGGTTGGTTGGAATCTGATTGGGATGAAAATGGAAGTCGAGCCATTACCTGGGGCTGTATCAGTATGCATAATGATGACCTTGTTGATTTTTTCAATTGGGTGGATATGCAAACCGTTGTGGTGATTGTGCCTTAATTTAATAGAAAAAACTAAAAAACTTTTTATTGGTATGGCTGTTATTATGGCAAGTATGAGTTTTATTAATCGCTTGTACGAATCAGAAAAAAATCAAGTCATGAATACGAATGTAAATAATGAAAAACAGGTGCAATCAAAGGAGATTGCCAATAAAAATTTGGAAGTCGCTACTTTAGCTGGTGGCTGTTTTTGGTGCTTGGAAGCTGTTTTCAAGGAATTGGCAGGTGTTGTAGCGGTAGAATCTGGTTATGCTGGTGGGCAAGTTAAAAATCCTTCTTATAAGGCAGTTTGTGGGGGAACAACGGGTCATGCAGAGGTGGTAAAGGTGACTTTTGACCCTGTAGAAATTGCTTATTCAGATATTTTGACCGTCTTCTGGCACATCCACGACCCCACAACACTCAATCGACAAGGGAATGATATAGGTACGCAATATCGTTCAGCTATTTATTATCACAGTCCAGCACAAAAAACGGCTGCCGAACAGTCCCTAAAAGAATATGAGACATCTGATTTATGGGTTGGAAAATATACAACAGAAATCACCGAAATCAATAATTACTATCCTGCTGAGGATTATCATCAAGATTATCTTGAACTAAATCCTAATCAGCCTTATTGTGTAGCGGTGGTGAGTCCTAAAGTGCAGAAATTCAAGAAAAAATTCAAGGAGCAGTTGAAGTGATTAAAGTTTTTCACTAAAAAATTTGATTTATATTATTCATTAGGCAGTAGAGTCGCATTGCAATGCGGCTCTACTACCTATACTGTCTAAATAATGCTGTCTAATACAATTTAATATCAATCCTATTCCACCCGACTAATCACCTCTTCTCCATCCATTTTCAAAATAATCTTACTCTTTTTCGTCTCACTAGAATACAAATCAAAACAAGCATCCTCCAAATATTCCAAAAGCGCATATTTCAAAGCTCTTGCGCCTGTCTCCCTTTTCAAAGCACCAGCCACAATATGATCCAACACTGCTTCTGAAATATCCAATTCCACTTTCTCCAATTCCAACTCCTTTTGATATTGTTGGATGGTATGTGCTTGCAAAATGCCCTTTAAATCCTCCGCCCCTAAAGAATGAAAAGGAACGATTCGAGAAAAACGACCAATCAATTCTGGCATCATCCCATAAGACTGAAAATAAGACACCTTTGCTATATCTTTTCGATCAAAAGAATAGGCTACTTTGGGTGTTTTATCATCCTGTGATTTATTACCAAAACCAATATTTTTCTTTTTATCAAAACTCTTGACCAATTGTTTAAAACCCGAAAAAGCTCCACAAGCAATAAAAGCCACATTTTCTGTATTAAATGTAACCCGTTCCGAGTAAGAAGAATGACTCAAATCCATCGGCACATCAATCTCCGAACCTTCCAACATCTTTAATAACTCCCGTTGCACGCCAATCCCACTAACATCCTTTGTAGTACCTGCCCCAGAAAACACCGCACTATTTTTACCAGAAGACAATTTATCAAACTCATCAATACAAACGATTCCAATCGAAGCAATAATTGGATTTCTTTGGGCAGCATAAACCAAACGAGTCAATATAGAAGCGGCATCTTGTCCGACATAACCTGTTTCTGAATAAGAAGTAATATCAATAATAACCGTTGGTAATTTCAGTAATTGATTGAATAAAATATCTACCAAATAGGTTTTGCCACAGCCTGTAGGCCCTAGTAATAGATAATTTTCTTTACTCGGTAAAAGATTTTTATCTACCTCATCTATATAAATCTTTTTTAAACGATTGACATGGCGGTAAGCCATTAGACTTAGAGCTTTGCGTGCCTTTTCTTGTCCAATATAACCAGCAGATTTGATCTGTTCGGATATTTGTGCAGGGGTAAAATCAGGTACATTTGCTAGGTACTCTCTAATTTGGCTCCGTAATTGATCTGGAGAAATAGCGTATTGTGGCATTTGTTTTCGGATTAATTTTGGTAAGAATAGTGATAAAATAAAGTATCACTATAGTATAGATTTATTTCATTATTGGTAATTCCTAGAAATAAAGGTATATTAGTATGACTTTGAAGAAAAATTAAGTGTCATTTAAGCTTACACCCTAATAAAAAGAACTATTTTGAAGCTTCTTTTGTTTGTCGGTTTGGCTTAATAATGTTAGTTCTCTGATAAAATGATTTAAATCAAACAAAAAAATAGAAAATACATTTTCATCACTTGAAAATATAATACAATAATACTATGAGTCAAGAAACCCAAAATCAAAACGATATTGGACATAGCTGTCCATATTGTGGAGATAAAAACATTGAAACGATAGCTACAGCTCCTTATGTGAGAGGCTTTTTGCTTGCTTACCAAATGGGCTATAAGTCTTTTATTGGCTGTGTGTCTTGTGTTCGGAAAAAATTATTTGGAGAAGCAGGTTTGTCCGCCTTAGTTGGCTGGTTTAGCATTACCTCCCTGATCATCAATCCATTTTTGATTATTTACAACCTTTTTCAAGGCGCATTTTTAAAATCAAACCCAGCTAAAGTAAAAGCCAAGCTGAATGAAATGGGTATTCCTTTGAACCCTGCGGAAGTTAATTTAACCCAAATTGGCTATACCTTAGCAGCAGCAATGGTTTTAGCAGATGGAAAAGTGGAAGCAGAAGAAATTAAAGCAGCAGAGGTAATCGGAGAAAAAATCTTTGATGACTTTGACGAAGCAGCTTTCCATGTTTTGTTGAAAGGACATCGAGAATTACCAGACATCACCGATATTGCTCGAATGTTGAAAGACTATTTGGATGATGATGGTAAAAAGACCTTGTTCAAATATCTATTGGCCATCGCTAAGTCTGATGGAACGATTGCGCCAGAAGAGAAAGCATTATTGGTACTGGTTGCCCAAAATATGGGTATGGATATGAATTTGTTGAAAGCAGATGGTGCGGCATCATAGCCTTATTCCACTTTACTAATAAAATAAAAATTGCGTACCTGTAATAGAATAAATAAAAATATTCATTTATATTACGAGTACGCAATTTTTATTTTTACTTGTTACTTAAACTGCTCAACAAGCGTTTACGAAGGTAAACTCAAATCAGGAATTGGACCAAAATCAGGAATTTGTGGTGGATTATTGGTCAATTCTGTGGTAATTTCTTCAATTGCCTTATCTAATTGTGGGTCAATATCAGCCGCCCAATCTTGTGGTTTAATATCAATGCTAATATCAGGCAAAGTCCCATAGTTTTCTACCCCAAAACCAACATCATAAAACCAGAAAGAGAATTCTGGCTGTGTAGTCACCCCTCCATCAATCAGGTGATGTCTTGGCCAAATACCAATGACCCCTCCCCAAGTTCGCTTACCAACCAATTTCCCTAAGTTCATCAACTTAAAACAATGACTAAAAATATCTCCATCCGAACCAGCATATTCATTGGTTAAAGCGACGATTGGTCCTAGTACAGAGTGAGAAGGATAAGGGTAAACATATTCGCCCCATCTTGCTAGGTCATAACCAATCCGTTTCCGAGCCAATTTCTCTAAAATCAATTGAGAAACATGTCCTCCTCCATTATACCGCACATCAACAATAAGGGCTTCTCTATGCGACTCAATTGCGTAGTAGCGGTGAAACTCAGCATAACCCTCTGGACCCATATTCGGCACATGCACATAACCCACCTTTCCATTCGTTTTCTCATGTACATATTTACGATTGCGTTCCACCCATTCTCGATAACGTGCCTTCTGTTCTCTACCAATCGTTTTGATGGCAACTGTTCGTTTTTCCTTCGTTTTTTGATCTTTAATGGTAATATTGATCTCCTGATTAACCAGATTCACCAATAACATATTAGGCGTAACCTGTTTACTCACTTGCTCCCCATTTACAGCCGTCACCCAGTCACCAACATTGATATTCACACCCAAACGAGACAATGGCGAAGTATAATTATTAGCCCATTGATCCCCACCAACAACATGAGTGACTTGGTAAGCCGTTTCTGTTTCATCATATTTAAAATCACAAGCCAATAAACCTTGGAAATACTGCGGTCCTTTGCGGTAATCTCCACCGATTTCATAAGCATGAGAAGTACCTAATTCTCCTTGCATTTCCCAAGCCAAATCCGACAATTCTCCTCTGGAAGAAATCTTGTCTATTAAGGTGTGATAACGTCTATAAACCTTATCCCAATCTACAAAAGACATATTTTCTACCCAGAAATGCTGCTTTTGCAAACGCCAAATCTCATCAAAAATTTGTCGCCATTCCATAGAAGGTACTACAGAAACTCTGATGCGATTGAGATCAATCCAACCATTCTCTCGATTAAAACCTCGTTTTTTCTGTGCTTTTTTATCTATACCTGGTCGTATTGGTTGTACACAAAGTTTATTACCACTTCGATAAACTAAGGTTTCTGACTTTGTAGATATTTTAAAATTGCTAACCGATCTAGCCACTTCTTTTTCCTCCTGCTTTTCAAGGTCATAACTCATCAATACCCCATGTACCTCTTGGTTATTACTATAAATATTAGTATCCATTGAACCAGTAACAGGATAGAAAGTATACAATACCTTATCTGCAATCGCTTTAATTTGTCGGTATTCTCCTTCTTTTACAGGAAAATGAACAATACGTTTCTGTATATTATCAAAATCAATCTCTACAGTAGCCACCTTTTTATCTTTACCATTCGATTTTGGAAAATCTTCCTCTTCCCCTGGTGTTTTAGGGACTGGTATAAAAGGATTCACGACATCTTTTCGCAAAGCAACTAAATAAGGTCGCATCCCTTTAGGGAAATTGACATCAAAATAATGCTTGTCGTATACAGGATTAAAAATTCGATGAGAAATAAAAAATAAATAGTTGCCTTTAGGATCAAATACAGGATCTCGATCTACAAAATCACCACTCGTAATATGATGTGTTTCCCCACTTTCTACATGCATCACCTTGATCACCGCAGATTGTGGACTTACTGTAGAACTCCAAGCCAACCATTGACTATCTTTTGACCAATTAAAGCCACCAATACGATCATAACCACTCTTATCCACCACCTTAGCTGTTTGTGCCTCTATATCTACTAAGATTAACTCATAACGATGATTGGTGAGGGTAATAAAGCGATCATCTGGTGATACTTTAATGTCTATAGCTCGACCAATATCTAACTGCCCAATCTTGGTAGTTGTTTGCTTATCTTCACTATAAATTTCAATTGCTTCTAAGCCACCTTCATCAGAAACCATTGCATACTGATCTCCATTATGGAAATAATGCAATAACCTTTTTCGCACCCCATCTTTATTATTCAAAGCATGAACTGGCCCTTCCCAGTTACCCATCATAAAGGCCTTTCCTCTAGTATTAATCAATAAAGAGTGTCCTTGTGGATGGATGTCATATCCTTGTAAATATTTTCTAGGATCTACATATTTACGTTGGCATTGGATTTTGGGACTATTATAGATAATATCCAATTGCCGTGTCTCATTTTTTTCTGTATCTAAAACAAAGATATTTCCACCAGCATGATAAACGATCAAATGCTCATAGTTCCTAGCATTCCGCACATAATATTCTTTGTGGAAAGTATGTTGTTGAAGATCATTTCCTTCTGGATCAACAGAATAAATATTACCAATACCTTCATGATCAGAGGTAAAGAAAATACGCTCACCAATCCAAAGTGGTGCAGCAAAATTACTATTGGCTGGTTCTTCTAATAATTTATATTGCCCATCTCCTTTCGCATCTATCCAGATTTTACCTGTCGTTCCTCCTCTATATCGTTTCCAGTAGGCAATATCACCTGTATTTCGCCCCAGTACAGATCTTCCATCACTTCCAAAAGACAAGCTCTGCCCAATACCAATATTTAAAGGAGCTGGTAATCCGCCCTCTATAGATACACTAGAGAATTGTTTCATTCTCCAAAAAGGCTGATTAGACGCACTAGAGTAAACAATGTTTTTACTATCTTGCGTCCAACAACAGATGACAGGTCTGAGGTTATCAGCAAAAGTTAAACGTCTACTAATACCTCCATTAGCAGGCATAATATAGACTTCTGGGTTGCCATCTTCTCGACCAATGTAGGCGATAAATTGTCCATCAGGCGAAAATAGAGGAGCAGTAATGGAATTCAGATTAGAGGTTAGGCGAATTGCTGTTCCTCCTTCCAAGGGAACCATCCACAGATCATCTTCACTTACAAAAACAACCTTATCTTTGTGAATGGTTGGATAGCGATAGTAGCCAGATTGCGACATCTTAATTTTTTTTACCTAAGTTACTGGACACTACTTATAGCATCTTCAGGAACTTATTACTGTTTAATGTATTGGAAATAATTGCAAAATAAACGGGCTTTGAGGTAGATATTCATTACATTAAATCAATAAATGATTATTTGGGAACAAGTAAAAATAATTTTTTGACTGTTCCTTAATGGGTGATATATATGCCCTTATGATGATGAAAAAATAAAATGTATATTTCCTCATCATTAGTAAATAATTAATCGACCTACAAAGATATATAAATTGTTAGTCAGAGTGTAAAGAAAATGAAAAAACATCATCATTCCAGATCATATTTTTTCATTCTACTATTTTAAATACATATAAATATAACTAGACTATGCTCCTTACTATAAAAACCTATCATCACCCCGCTACAGATATAGGCTTTTTATTGCACAAGCATCCAGATAAAGTTCAGAGCTTTTCAATTACTGGAGGCAAGGTACATGTATTTTATCCTGAAGCCAATGAAGATAGCTGTACAGTAGCTATGTTGATGGAGTTAAATAGCATTGACCTAGTACGCAAATTGAAAGTCCCTGGCAGTTCTAGTCTCCTCAAACACTATATCAATGACCGTCCTTATGTGGCTTCCTCTTTTACCAGCCATGCCATTGCAAAGGTCTTTTCCTCTGCATTGAATGGTAAATGTGCCAATCGACAAGATTTACTAGAAACTCCTATGTCTTTTGATGTTAAGATATCTGTTTTAAAAGTAAGGGGCGGTTTACCCCTCCTAGAAAAGATATTTCAACCACTAGGATATATCGTTTCTGCCGAGCAACATCCTTTAGATGAAAATTTTGAAGAATGGGGTAGTAGTCCTTACTATACTGTTTTGCTTCAAACCAAATCAACGAAATATTTAAAGGCTTTATTGACCCATTTGTATGTATTGCTACCTGTTTTTGATAATGAAAAGCATTATTGGATAGGAAAAAATGAAGCCGATAAATTATTACAACGGGGTGAAGGTTGGCTGGCACAACATCCAGAAAAAGAATGGATTACTAGACGATACCTCAAAAATTTTTCCAGTTTATCTAAATATGCCCTGAAAAAAATGCTTGATGACGAATACGAAGTTATTGAAGAAGATGTTGTCGCTTTAATAGAGCCTGAAAAGGTAGAAAAAAAACAAAATCTGCATCAACAAAGATTAAATGCAGCTTTGGAAAAATTGAAAGAAAGCAAAGCTAAATCTGTACTTGACTTGGGTTGTGGAGAAGGTAAACTGTTGAGAATGTTGCTAAAAGAGAGTCAATTTGAACGCATATTAGGCATGGATGTTTCTTTTAAAAGCCTGCAAAGAGCTAAAGAAAAACTGTATATGGACAATATGGCTCCTCGTCAAAAAGCACGAATCAACCTCATTCAAGGAGCTTTGACTTATTATGATGAAAGGCTCAAAGATTATGATGCGGCAGCTGTAATTGAAGTGATTGAGCATTTAGAGCTGGATAGAATTCCTGCTTTTGAAAAGGTTTTATTTGAAGTGGCAAAACCTCAAACAGTCGTTTTGACTACGCCTAATGCTGAATACAATGTCAATTATAATTTTCTGCAAAAAGATAGTTTCCGACATAGTGATCACCGCTTTGAATGGACTCGTGCCGAGTTTCAAGACTGGACAAAGCATGTTTGTGAAACCTACGGATATAGCGTTAACATATTTCCCATAGGAGAAGAAACCGAGCGTATTGGCGCACCTTCGCAGATGGCTGTTTTTTCTATTTCACAATAATCTATCTCCCTCAATTAGACTAATCTACAATAATGAATATAAAAATCCCTGAACTTTCCCTTATACTCCTTGTGGGTGCAAGTAGTGCTGGAAAATCTAGCTTTGCCAAAAAACATTTCTTAGGATCAGAGGTTATTTCTTCTGATTATTGCCGTTTTCTGGTAAGTGATGAAGAAAACAATATGGATGCTACAAAAGATGCCTTTGAGCTACTGCATTATATTGTGGCAAAACGACTCAAAAGAGGCAAATTAGTCGTAGTAGATGCGACCAATGCCCAAGCAGATTCTAGAAAAAGTCTCTTAAAAATTGCTAAAGAATACCATGCTATTTCAGTAGTCATCACCCTCCATATGCCCGAATCCCTACTGATCAAAAGACATGAACAACGTACAGATCGTCCTTTTGATAAACAGGTGATTATACAACAAAGACGACAGGTGCGCCAAAGCTTAAAACGACTAAAAAGAGAAGGCTTTAGATATATCTATACCCTTAGAACCCCTGAAGAAGTTGAAGCAGTACAAATCAATCGAGAAAAGCTTTGGAATGACAAAAAGGAAATTGCTGGACCTTTTGACATTATTGGAGACATTCATGGCTGTTTCGATGAATTGCAAAAGCTGTTAAAAATGCTAGGTTATCATATCTATGAGGTACAACATGAAGAGCAAACCTATTATGATGTCATTCCACCAGAAGGGAGAAAGGCCATTTTCTTGGGTGATTTGGTAGATAGAGGTCCAAAATCACCACAAGTCCTTCGTTTAGTCATGGATATGATTAAAAATAATGATGCTTATTGTGTTCCTGGCAATCATGATGTGAAATTATTGCGTAAATTAAGCGGTAAAAATGTCCAAATCAAGCATGGGCTAAAAGAAACCTTAGAACAACTGGAGAATTGTTCAGAAGAATTTATCGAGGAAGTCAAGGTATTCTTGAAAAAATTGGTCAGTCATTATGTTTTAGATGGGGGTAAATTGGTCGTTGCCCATGCAGGATTACGAGAAGAGATGCAAGGTCGAGCTTCTGGTACAGTCCGTTCTTTTTGCTTGTATGGAGAAACAACTGGAGAAATTGATAGCTTTGGTTTACCAGTACGCTACAATTGGGCAAAAGAATACAAGGGCAAAGCAATGGTGGTTTATGGACATACACCCATTCCAGAAACAGAATGGCTCAATAATACCATCAATATTGATACGGGTTGTGTATTTGGAGGGGCATTAACTGCCCTACAATATCCTGAAAAACGAGTCGTGTCTGTCAAAGCTGCGGAAACCTATTGTGAGTCTGCTAGACCATTTTTACTAGATACCAATGATCCTGAAACAGTTCAAAAACCTGAAATCATTCAGCTTTCTGCCCAACAGGAAGTCGATGATTTATTGGATATCAAAGATGTTGCAGGTAAAAAATACATTTGGACACATCACAATAGAAATGTGATCATTCGGGAAGAACAAGCCATCACCGCACTAGAAGCTATGAGTCGATTTGCTATTAACCCTAAATGGCTGATTTACTTACCTCCTACCATGTCGCCTTCTGCTACTAGTGAATTACCCGATTATTTAGAACATCCATTAGAAGCATTTACCTATTATCGAAAAAGAGGACTAGAACAAGTCATTTGTGAAGAAAAACATATGGGATCAAGAGCAGTCATTGTTATTTGTAAAGACATCAAAGCAGCTCAAAAGCGATTTGGCATCCAACAGGATAGATTCGGTATTTGTTATACTAGAACTGGTCGTCATTTTTTCAAAGATACTCAATTAGAAAGTACTTTTCTTACTAAGTTGAGAACAGCTCTTAGTAAAGTTGGTTTTTGGGAAGAGTTCGACACCGATTGGTTCTGTTTTGATTGTGAATTATTACCTTGGACAGCAAAGGCCAAGGCTTTGATTGAACAACAATACGCTGCTGTTGGTGCTGCTGCCCAACATGCCCTAACAGATGTATTGCCTATAATTGATCAAGCCAAAGCAAGAGGTTTAGAAATGGATGAACTCAGTCAATTTTACCAAGCCAAAGCTTCAGCCGTCGAAAAATACCGCAATGCTTATCGGGCTTATTGTCGAGAAGTAAAGGACATCAATGACCTTAAATTGGCTCCCTTCCATATACTAGCTACAGAAGGGCAGGTACATAGTGATAAAGATCACCTCTGGCATATGACTAAAATTGCTGAACTGGCGAAGGCTGATCCTAATCTACTCCTAGCAACACCATACAAGATCATTGAGTTAAGAAATGAAAGAAGTGTACAAGAAGGGGTTGATTGGTGGCTAGAATTGACCGCAAAAGGAGGGGAAGGCATGGTCATCAAGTCTTTTGATTTTATGTCTGTTCAAGGGGAATCTTTTTGGCAACCTGCTATGAAATGTCGAGGAAAGGAATACCTTCGCATTATCTATGGAGTAGATTACGATAATGAAAACAATCTCAAACGCTTAAAAAAACGAGGTTTGAATAAAAAACAAGGATTGGCACTCAATGAATTTTTATTAGGAGAAGAGGCTTTGCAACGTTTTGTCAAAAAACAACCGCTCCGCTTGGTACATGAATGCGTATTCGGCATTTTGGCATTGGAAAGTGAAGGCGTTGATCCACGCCTGTAGAGACAAGGCATGCCTTGTCAAGGTGTGATATTGTCATAGAGGACAAGGCATGCCTTGTCCATACGGGCATGTTGTCAATCATTTGTATTTTTCCAAAAAAATAAAATATATCCAATAATATTATGAAAACCACCACCGTTACCAAAACCCTCCTCTGTTGGAGTATACTATGTTTCATCTTGATCAGCATTGCCATCAGCCCTGCTTGTAAAAAAGATGACCCAGATGATATGCCTGACCCCATTGATACAAGCGATATGGTTGACCCAGTAGATACCATGACTGTAGATACAATGGGAACAGACACCATGAATACCGATACCATTGTAGAGCCACCGATGGGATGTAATAAGGAATTACGTCCAATCATTATGATGCATGGTTTCTTGGGGTCTGGTGACACCTATGCCAATCAGGTCATGCGTTTTGTAGAAAATGGCTATTGTCCAGAACATTTATTTGCTTTTGATTGGAACTCACTCGATCAAGCAAGTGATGTGCCGCTTTTGGATGCATTTATTGACGAAGTATTGCTAGAAACGGGTTTTGAAAAGGTGGATTTAGCAGGTCATTCGGCTGGTGGGAATTTAGGCTACACTTATATTTCCGAGCCTAACCAAGCCAAAAAAGTCGCTCATTACGCTCATATTGGCAGTTTTGAAATCAATCCAAGCGAAAGAGGAGTAACCGTCCCCATTATTAATATCTGGTCTGAGGCAGATGAAGTGGTGGCTTCTGTAGATATTGCTGAAGGAGCAGAAAATTTTAAACAAACAGACGCAGATCATTATGAGGTGGCAACTAATGCAGCTTGCTTTGGAGCGATGTATCGTTTTTTTAATGATGGAATCGAAGCAGCAACAACGGATATTCCTGTGGCAATAGGTAGCATTGAATTAGCAGGAAAAGCGGTGACTTTTGGAGAAAATACACCATTAGCTGAGGCATCAGTAGAGATTTATGAACTAGATCCTTCAACTGGTTTGCGTTTGCGAACCATGCCTGATGCGAGTTTTACGGCTGATGAAAATGGTTATTGGGGACCTTATACAGGGCAAGCAAAAACCACTTATGAATTTGTAGTACAAGGAGTCGATGATGAACTCCCCATTCACTACTTCCGAGAAGGTTTTCCTACATCAAATCCATTGATTTATTTGCGAACCATTCCGCCACCAGGTTCTCTAGCCGGGACATTATTGGCTGATTTACCCAAAGATGACGAACAAACTTTAATTGCCATCTTTTCTTCTAGCCAAGCAGTCATTCATGGAAGAGATCAACTGACGATTAATGATATAGACTTGGCTACAGCAGAGCTTTCACCAGCAGAAAAAACCAATATTGCCTACTTTCTTTATGATGATGGAGATCAAGAAAGTAGCTTTGGTTCAGTTGGTTTATTTTCGATTTCCCCTACCTTTTTAACAGGGCTAGATGTTTTTTTTCCTACTAAGGAACCAAGTACCATTCAGATAAAGTTTAATGGAAGATCATTGAACGTACCTAATCTAAAGTCTGGTACAGATGGACCAGTAGTTATTGTATTGGATTAAATCAAGCATTTTTTCTTATCTTTGCCCGACTTTTTTATAAGGCATAATGATTATTCATTAACACAACAAAATTAACGCATGTCAACAGAAACAAAATCCAGTTTGAACTTCATTGAGCAAATCATTGAAGAACATAACGCAAACGGCAAATTTGAGAAAAGGGTACATACCCGTTTTCCACCTGAGCCGAATGGTTATTTGCACATTGGTCATGCCAAAGCGATTTATACGAACTTTTCAATCGCTCAGAAATATGGCGGCAAAACCAATCTGCGTTTTGATGATACCAATCCTACAACAGAGGATACCGAATATGTAAACGGTATTCAACGGGATATTCAATGGCTGGGTTTTCAATGGGAAGGGGAGGCTTTGTATGCGTCTGATTATTTTGGTCAACTCTATGATTATGCAGTAGAGTTGATTAAGCAAGGAAAAGCTTATGTGGATGATTCAACGGTTGAGGAAATCCGTGCGATGCGTGGAACACCTACGGAACCAGCACAAGCTAGTCAATATAGAGAGCGTTCTATAGCAGAAAATCTGGAATTATTTGAAGGGATGAAAGCGGGTAAATATGAGGAAGGCAGCCGAGTGCTTCGAGCTAAAATTGACCTCAGCTCTCCGAATATGCATATGCGTGACCCTATTCTTTATCGTATTCTCAATGCACCACATCACCGCACAGGAGATGCCTGGTGTATCTATCCAATGTATGACTGGGCGCATGGGCTTTCTGACTCCATAGAAGGCATTACGCATTCCCTTTGTTCCTTAGAATTTGAGGTACATCGTCCATTATACGATTGGATATTGATTCAACTCGGCACCTATCGACCACAACAAATCGAGTTTGCCCGATTGAATGTGAATTATACCATTACGAGTAAGCGAAAACTGCGTAAATTGGTAGAAGAAAACTATGTCTCAGGCTGGGATGATCCTAGAATGCCAACGATTACAGGTATGCGTCGAAGAGGCTATACCCCTAAAGGCATTCGCAATTTTATCCATAAAGTAGGCTTGGCTCGTCGAGAAAATATTATTGACATTTCCTTATTGGAACATTCTGTAAGGGAGGATTTGAATAAAGTCGCTAATCGAGTGATGGTCGTTTTAGATCCTTTGAAACTGGTGATTACCAATTATCCAGAAGGACAAATAGAACAAATGACCGCCATTAATAATCCTGAAGATCCAGAAGCAGGCAGTCGAGAAATGCCTTTCGGTCGAGAATTATATATTGAACGAGCAGATTTTATGGAAAATCCACCTCGTAAATTCTACCGTCTAGGCATTGGTCGAAAAGTGCGCCTAAAGCATGGTTATATCGTAGAGTGTACTAATGTGGTGAAGGATGAAAATGGCGAACCAATTGAAGTACATTGCACTTATTTCCCTGATTCTAAAAGTGGATCAGATACTAGTGGCATTAAGGCAAAAGGAACTTTACACTGGGTCGAATTAAACGCTGCCAAATCCATCGAAGTGCGCTTGTATGATCGTTTATTTTTAGATGAAAATCCTACAGGGCATAAGGATAAAGACTTCTTAGAATTTGTCAATCCAGATTCCCTCCAAACCATCAGTTCTAAAGCAGAACCGAGTTTGGTGAATGCTAAGGTTGGAGAATATTTCCAGTTTTTAAGAAAGGGGTATTATGTATTGGATTCTGATTCTACTGAAGATCAATTGATATTTAATCGGACGGTCACATTAAAAGATGGCTGGAAAAA
>JAHDFT010000456.1 GCA_020628015.1 Bacteroidota bacterium | reverse complement strand
TTAGGTGTTTTTCAAGCCATTATTGACTAATATAAGTGTATATTAGCCTAACTTACAATCAAAATAACTAGAATAACACCAAATCATGGAAATACTCATCAAAATTCTAATCGGACTAATCGCATTGTTTCATTGCTATATTTTATGGTTTGAAATGTTTGCTTGGGAAAACAGGGGACCAAAGGTATTTCGTAACTTTCCTAAAGATTTATTTCCCAAGACCAAAGCAATGGCAGCGAATCAGGGTTTATATAATGGCTTTCTTGCCGCAGGTTTAATATGGACCTTTTTTATTAGCCATCCTGAATGGAATCAAAATGTGGCTATCTTTTTTCTAAGTTGTGTTGCTATTGCTGGGATTTATGGAGCTGCAACAGCTGATAAGAAAATTTTCTTTGTACAAGCTCTACCTGCCTTAATTGCACTAGGATTAATACTACTAACCTAATAATGGATAATGGAATCAATCCACGATAGCTCTAAGCAAATACCAATTCAATTACTCGCATCACCCGATTATTCGCAAATTTTCCTTTTACAAAGCGTTTAAGAATGTACGGATGAAATAGTAAAACATCTCTGGTTGCTTGCTCATAAGCGTATCCAATACTACTAGAAGATAATAAATTAATTTCTTCAACAGTAAAAGCCTTTTGGTGTGAGCCAGGTAAAAACTCCCACCTTCCTATATCCTTTGTACTATTAAAACAAAAGAGATATAAAGCAAAAGCAGGTGGTGTAGTAGAGGTATCAAAATGTTGCTGATGCCAGTTTGTTAAACCTAATTTTAACAGATGTAATTGTAACAAACGAATAGATCTCAATTGACAATAGGGACGCAATACTTGCAATACTTTTTTGAGATTCTGATTAAATAAAACAGAAGGAAGTGTGCCAGAAGCCACATAATGAGGCATAAGATCTATGATGGCTTCTTTAGATAATTGTTGCCCATTTATAACTTTGTCTAAATACCTTGAAAGAATAGTAAAAGAACGTTGAGTATATAAGTGTTGTAAATCCAGAACACCTTTTGCCACAAATTTTTTAGGCAAATGGATCAAGCGTTTACCAGCCAATTCAGTATCATAGGCATCTAAGGCATTTTTCAATTTATTACGAATATTCCTTCTTAAAGCAGCTGGTTTGATTACTTTAACATCTTCTCCAAATGCCAAAATACGTTGTTCTAGCTCTATATTTAATTGTACCTCTAAAGTTAAAACGATTCCCTCATTATTTTGATCTATTTGTTTTTGGCTATGATGTAAAGGCTTGGTTAATAAGTAAGGTGCTGCTCTTGGAGAAACAAGTAAATGCACTTCATCTGTAACCTGACCACTTCTAACAGATACTCCAATAACATCTTTGAAATAAGTCCTCGCATCAAATTTTTTAGGAGGAACAGCATAGTCATCGGTAATGTCCAGATCCTCTATTCGATCTAAAGCAAGATTTAAAATCGACTTTTCCCCTTCTTTATTACCAAGTACAAACCAGCGATTATTGTATTCCTTCAATAAATAAGGACAAAATATAAAGGCAGTAGCACTTTGCGCCTTAAAAGACTGATAAACGACCTTCAATGCCCGCTTTCGTAAAATGGCTTGATATACTTTTTCTAGGAAATGTAAGCCTTTTAAAAGGCTATTCTGCTCAAAATCAATAATAGCTGCCCGATTTTCTCGCTGAGAATAAATGTGATCTTCTAGTTTCTGAATAATCCCCTCTAAATGATTAAAATGCGAAAAACCTCTAAATTGCTTGACAAATTCAACCGCTTCCGATAATTTTTGTAAGTCTTTATCTGTAAGTGGAATATTGGTAATACTATAATCTGCTTCCTCATAAGTATAATACTTTCTATCTGTGACTATAATAGGGGCATTATAACCCAGCTTATCACTCCGCATCATCTGTATATCCGCTTGTACTGTACGTTTACTTACCCCCTTACGAATACCCTCATATTCATACAAAGCTTCCGAACAGGCATCAATCAAATCATTCAATGTCCATTTACGGTAGCGATTTTGCAAGCATTTATCTATGGTCTTATAACGAATAAGCGCATTTCTATTAACAGGCATCGGCAGCAGTATTTAAAGGCAGTAATACAGAATGAATTTGTATGGATTAATTACCAAAATTTTTCAGAAAAATATTTTTTTACTAAATTACTGACAATCAATTCTTTATGTTTTACTTCCAATTTATTTTTCAACAAAATTAAAATAAAAAATGGACTACGCAAAAAGACTGCACCCCCCTATTCTACCTTTGAAATATCAAACGAAATGGAGACATTATTACTTGAAACGAAAAATTTAGAAAGATGAAATTCAATCAATTATTTACTAGAAAGCAAAAGAAGACAAAAAATCATGAAGGTGCAGTAGCTTATAAACTAACACCAGAAATGGAATTATATTCAGCAGTTGTTTGCTCAACACTTGATGGAACTTTCTATGAGTCTGGTAAAGATAGATTGAATCGCATCAAGCAGTTGATTAACAAGGTAAAGCCAGAGTTTGTTGCTCAGTTGGCGGTTTATTGTAGACAAAAGATGTATTTGCGAAGCGTACCATTGGTCTTAACCGTCGAATTGGCTAAAAAACATAATGGAGACGATCTAATCAGCCGAATGACAAAAGGTGTGGTACAAAGAGCTGATGAAATCACCGAATTATTGGCTTACTACCAATTGGCAAATGAGCGAAAAGGTGAGAAAAAGCTCAACCAACTTTCTAAGCAATTACAAAAAGGATTGGCATCTGCCTTCTACAAATTCGATGAATATCAATTTGCGAAGTACAATAGAAAAGGTTCGGTAAGCTTGAAAGATGCTTTATTCCTTGCTCATCCAAAGGCACAAACAGAGGCACAGCAAGTATTGTTCAAGAAAATTGCAAATGATCAATTAGAGGTGCCTTATACTTGGGAAGTAGAATTGTCTAAATTGGGTCAAATTACTTACAAAAACACAAAGCAAAAGGAAATTGCTGTTCGTAAAAAGTGGGAAGAGTTGATTGATAGTGGTCGTTTGGGTTATATGGCTTTGATGCGAAACTTGCGAAACATCCTTCAAGCAAATGTGAGTAATAAGCATATCCAAAAAGTGGCTGCTAAATTAGCCGATCCACAAGCGGTAGCGAAAAGTAGACAATTACCTTTCCGTTTCCTTTCTGCTTATCGAGAATTAAAAGCCTTGAACCTTTCTCGTACTAGTTACTTGTTGAAAGCTTTAGAAAAAGCTGTGCAACAAAGTATTCTTAACCTAAAAGGTTTTGATTTAGATACAAAAATCCTTTTGGCCTCTGATGTATCAGGTTCGATGTGTACACCGATTAGCCAAAAGAGTAAAATACAAGCCTATGATATTGGTTTACTGTTGAGTATGTTGATGGCGAGCAAGTCAGATAATGTGATTACAGGTATCTTCGGAGACCGTTGGAAAGCGATGAATATGCCAGCCTCTACCATACTTGAAAACACCATGACCTTAAGAAAAATTTCAGGTCAAGTAGGTTACTCTACAAATGGTTATAAGGTGATTGATGCCTTAATTCGTAAAGGAGAAAAAGTGGATAAGGTGATGTTCTTTACCGATCTTCAAATGTGGGATAGTCGTCATGGAGGTAACTCTTTGAAGAAGTCTTGGACGAAATACAAGAAGCAAATAGCCCCACATGCGAAATTATACTTGTTTGATTTGGTGGGTTATGGTAAAACACCGATCTCCATCAATGATCAAGATGTATTCCTTATCGCTGGTTGGTCGAACAAAATCTTTGATGTACTAGCTGCTATCGAAGATGGAAAGCGTAGCCTTAAAGCGATTAAGCAGATGACTTTATAAGATGAAATTGCATTGGTGAGTTCGTGCGATAGCCATCAAACGGCTCATCAATGTTTTCAAAATCAAAAAAAGAAATAATGGCAAGCGTGTCGTAGATCAGTCATACTTCGATTTAGGTTCGCAAGGTCGTCGGTTCGAGTCCGACCACTGGTTTTAATTAGCTAGTGTAGCTCAGTTGGTTAGAGCATGTTATGTAGACTAATTGCCTTTTACCGCTTGCCTTTTTATAAAGAAATTAAAGAAACGAAGGTGCCGTAAGGATTGTCTTACTTCGAATCCAATTGAAATAATTACAGACAGTTCAAGAGTTGCCCTTCTTTTTCTTTAATTCAAAAAGCTTGATAAAAACTCAATTATTCAAAACCAAAATTCAACAAGAAATAACGGCAAGCGTGTCGTAGATGAGTCTTACTTCGATTATGGATCGCGTGGTCGTC